>JAFRYG010000057.1 GCA_017441205.1 Pseudomonadota bacterium | reverse complement strand
GATTTAATAATATATAATTTTTCGTTCGCCTAGCCCGCAAACGGGCTACTGCTCACCTTTCGCGGTGCTATTGGCGAGAGCCAATACGCACCGCGTTCTTTTTTTTTGATGATTAATATAAAAAAAGCCGTATTGCCGGCGGGCGATACGGCTTTATATTCTGCAGATGTATCTCTATCAGAATTATTTTGTTACGAGTGCATAGGTCTGCTGTGCAATGGCGAGTTCTTCGTTTGTGGGAACGATCCAGACCTCAACTTTGGATTTGTCGGTCGAAATGCGGCGTTCCTTGCCATGGCAATCATTGGCGGCCGGATCGATATCGACGCCGAGCAAGCCAAGTTTTTTGCACACAGCTTCGCGGACATAGGGTGAATTTTCGCCGATACCAGCCGTAAAGATAATGGCATCGACATGTCCGAGGACCATGGCATAGGCGCCGATGTATTTGACGATTCTGTAGACGAAAACATCCATCGCGCGTTTGCATGCGGGATCGCCGGCGGCGACGCCTTCCTCGATCACTCGGCAGTCATTGGAAATTCCCGAAAGACCTAGGAGTCCGGACTGTTTATTGATGAGGTTGTCGAGCTGATCGGCATTCATGCCTTTGGTGCGTCCCAGATATGTCAGGACAGCGGGATCGATATCGCCGCAGCGCGTGCCCATGCAAAGGCCTTCGAGCGGAGTGAGTCCCATCGATGTATCGATGGATTTGCCGCCCTGAACTGCCGTAATGGAGGAACCGCTGCCGAGATGGCAGCTGATGATGTTCATATCCTTGATGTCGCGGTTGAGGAGTTTTGCGAGGCGATTCGATACGAATTCATGGGAAGTACCGTGTGCACCGTAGCGGCGGATGTGATCTTCTGTATAGAGTTTGTAGGGAATGGCATACAGATAGCCGTATTCGGGGATCGTCTGGTGGAATGACGTATCGAAAACGGTGACATTGGGGACGCCGGGGAGCAGTTTCTGGGCGACCTTGAGGCCGATGACGTGTGCGGGAACATGAAGTGGATCGAGCGGATAGACGTGCTCGATTTCGTCGATGATGCTCTGGTCGACGAGGCATGTTTTGGTGAGTTTTTCACCGCCATGAACGACGCGATGTCCGACGGCTTTGATTTCGTCGAGTGATTTGATCGTTCCATCGAGGAGGAGATCGAATACGCGTTTGAGACCAGCTTCGTGGGTCGGGAAGACTTCGTCGGTGATTTCGACTTTTTTGCCGTCGGCAGTTTTGTGTTTGAGGATACCGATTTCTTCACCGATGCGTTCGACATTGCCTTTTGCGAGGACGTCGCCTGCCGGCATTTCGAGGAGCTGATATTTGACTGTTGAGGAACCGCAGTTGATGACGAGTAATTTCATGTGTTTTCCTTTTATATAGAATGAGAAAGCATCGCCGGATGCCCCCTGATGTTCGTCAGATACAGCACAATCCCCGGATTGATTTGTTTCGGGGATTGTTGGGATGATGGATTAGCCCTGGGCCTGGATGGCGGTAACGATGACGGTATTGACGATGTCTGCGACGGTAGCGCCGCGGCTCAGGTCATTGACTGGCTTGTTGAGTCCCTGGAGCAGCGGGCCAATGGCGATGGCATTGGCGGAACGCTGGACGGCTTTGTAACCGATATTTCCGGCATTGAGCGTCGGGAAAACAAAGACATTGGCTTTGCCTGCGACGGGGCTGTCGGGAAGTTTCGTCTTTGCGACAGAGGGGACGACGGCTGCATCGTATTGGATCGGGCCTTCGACGGCGAGATTCGGGTCGGCTTCGCGGACTTTTTCGGTAGCTTCGCGGACGGCATCGACATCGGGGCCGCTGCCGGAAGTTCCGGTAGAGTAGGAGAGCATCGCGACTTTGGGATCGAGTCCGAAAGCTCTTGCTGTTGCTGCGGAAGCGATGGCGACGTCGCGGAGCTGATCTGTCGTGGCGTTGGGAATGACGGCGCAGTCGCCATAGATGTAGACGCGATCGGCTAGACTCATCAGGAACACGCCAGAAACGGTTTTGATGCCGGGTTTTGTTTTGATGAACTGAAGCGCGGGACGAATGGTATCTGCAGTCGAAGTGGTAGCGCCGGAAACCATGCCATCGGCGACGCCTTTATAAACCATCATGGTGCCGAAGAAAGTCTTGTCACCCATGAGTTTGCGGGCTTTGTCGAGTTCCATGCCCTTGGCTTTGCGGATTTCATAAAGTGTATTGGCATAGTCTTCGAGGTCGGGAGAATTTGCGGGATTGATGATTTTGATGGAAGCATCGAGTTCGATGCCGATTTCTGCGGCTTTTGCGCGGATTTCGGCTTCATCGCCCAGAAGGATGATGTTGACGAGGTCTTGAGCGCGGAGTTCGGCAGCAGCTTTGATAATGCGGTCGAGTGCGCCTTCGGGCAGAACGATGGTCTTTTTGTTTGCGCGGCATTTGTCGTGGAGGCTGCGCATGAATTTGGTCGGCGTCGTGATCTGCGATGAAGCAACGAGCTTATCTGCGCTGATCTTTGCGTTTGCAGGATTGATCACGGTCAGGCCTTTGGCTTCGATTAATCTGGCTGCAGCGTCACTGCAATTGGATGCAACGACAGAAATTGCAAGACCGTCCTGAGCGAGGAGTTTGACGTTGAGTTCGGCAGCATCAGCGACCTGTTCGTCGGATTTGTCGTCTGCACAGATGGCCGGAATGACGCATGCATCAATATTCTTGGCGAGTGCAACGTTGAGGCCGTATGCATCGCGCAGCGCGCCCTGATCGGCGATGGGGTGAAGGATGACGAAATCGGCATCTTTGCCGGCCTGTTCGACACGGTCGACGAGAATGGAAAGCAGTGCGTCTTTTTTGCCGTCGGCAATGAGCTTCAGAGCTTCACATTTGCAGAAGGAATCACCGCATGCCTCATCTTTGCAGCCGGCCAGCGGTGCAAGGAGTGCAACTTTTTTGCCCTGAGCTTCAAGGCTTGCCTTGATGCCGTCAGCAAGTTTGGGTGAACAGGAATCACAGCACATGAGCATAATTGATTTCGCCATTATTTCTCTCCTGAAAAAATTGCCGTCAGAAATTCGAGTCATTTCCAATCGGGCATTAGAATCAAAGAACCAGATTTTATGATGAATTGCCATAAAATTGGCGCAGACCTTCTACTCCATTTTATTGGATTTGTGGGAGATATTTGGAAATAAAATCTTTATCGGCCCGTAACGAGATAATTCTTGGATTTCATTGATACATTCTGTAAAATGAATACGTTGAGTATAGGTGGATAGTAACTGAAAACAGGAGGAATTATGACATCGGCAAGGTTGGGAACCCGATTGGATTCAATGGCTGGCAGCTTATCCAGTCGTATCAGGAAATCCGCATCCTATCAGCTTTTGCGTGATCGGAAGCAGGAACGTCGGAAGAATTCATCTTCGGATACATCGAATGTTCAGAAACAGGACGATCCGATAGGGACTGCAAAAGTGACGGCTGATGCGCTCAATGTCCGTGCGGATGCGGGAAGCAATTATGCCCGAATCGGTGGTTTGACCAAGGGCAAGAGCGTTCAGTATTATGAAGAAAAGAATGGCTGGCTGCGGATTAATTATGGAACCGGATTTGGGTGGATCAATGCGCAGTTTACGGATTATCAGCCGCCTGCGCCGAAATTCGAAGAATTTCAGGCGCGCGTTTCGGGCGTGAGTGCACTTTGGATGCGCACGGGCCCGAGTACGGATTATGAGCAGATTGTTGCTTTGGATGCAGGAACCGTCGTGACCGTCATCGGCGAAAGCAATGGCTGGTATCAGGTAAAATACGGTGATAAGACGGGCTGGATGAGCGGCAAATACCTCTCCAAAGTGGAAACTGGCGGGGGCGGATCTGAGGCTGGACAGAAGGCTGCGGATTACGCCTATACGCTGATGAACATCTGCGTGAGCCAGGGCTGGAAATATGACCAGAACAAGCGCACGAGCACAGGATATTATGATTGTTCGTCATTTACGGCGCGCTGCTGGAAAGAAGCCGGTGTGAATTTCAACTGGGCAAATTCCGAGAGCCAGGCAAAGAAGATTTATAATGCCGGTGGTGAAATTGCATCAGCCAGCGAAATTCAGCCTGGGGACTTGCTGTTCTATCATCACAACTGGAACAGCGGTACGCGTTGGCGCGGCATCAATCACGTGGCCATAGCCGTTGGCGGCGGCAAGCGCATCGATGCAGGCAAGACGCCTGTCAGAGAGGTTGGCGAGATCGGGAGTACCGTGATGATTGGTCGTCCGACGGTTCTGATGTAGAGAAAACGGCGCTATTGGATTGAATTTGGGAGACTCTGCAGGGTCTCCCTTTTTTATTTTTCTGCACCCAAAAGCAGCGAACGCCGCGTATTGCTTGCAATAGCGGCGTTTTGGCGAGCCGTATGCCGGGCACCGGCATAGGCGAGTTTAAAATTTCCAGGTATCGACGCTGAGAAATTCAATATCGAGAATTTCGAAATTTCTTTTTCCCTTTGGGGCATTGACGACAGCTTCGTCGCCGACGCGTTTTCCGATGAGTGAGCGGGCAATCGGGCTGACGATGGAGACGCGGCCGTGCTTGCTGTCGGATTCATTTTCGCCGACGATAGTATATGTAATTTCCTCGTCGGTATCGATGTCGAGCAGGTGTACAGTTGCACCGAAAACGACGCGTTCACCGGACAGAGTGGCAGGATCGATGACCTCTGCAGTTGCGATGAGGGCCTCGACTTCTTTTTCGCGGCCGTAGATGAAGCCCTGCTGTTCCTTAGCGTAGGTATATTCTGCATTTTCGCTCAGGTCGCCGTGTGCACGAGCTTCTTCGATGGCTTTGACGTTAGCGGGTTTTTGAACTTCGCGGATATCGCGGAGTTCTTCTTTCAATTTTTGGAATCCATAAGGTGTCATGGGATGACGTTCGACTGTCATGATTTCTTCCTGTAAATCTGGGACACGCAAGAGACAAAGCAAAACCGCCGAAACGAAGCGCTCCGGCGGCCATTGATAAAAAGATTGTCGGTGTATTGAACTACACGCTGATTTAAAGTCTATGGTATTGAAGCACAGAGATCAAGTGAAATCAGGTTGTGCTGCGTTCAGCGGTGATAACGCCCGGTGTTCTTTGGATATTTCTGAGCAGCATATTGAGTTGTTTGATATCGACGACCTGGACTTCGAACGTGAGGATGCACTGCAGGGAGTCGGGAAGGGTTCGGCAGTGAGTCTGTGAAATATTGATTTTCATTTCACTCATGACTTTGATGACATCCTGCAGAATGCCGATGCGATCGTTGGCGACGACCTGAACATTGACAGATCGCGTTGCCTGGGTAGCGTCGGCCATTTTGGGATCCCAGTGGCATTCGACATGTCGTTCGGGTTCGAGGTTTCGGATTCTTGGGCAGTTCATGTGATGAATGGCCAAACCGCGACCGCGAGTAATGAAACCGACGATGGGTTCTCCGGGAACGGGTGAACAGCATTTGGCGAAGTGTATTGCGAGGTTATCGATACCATCGACGCAGACATTGGTCTGAGCGCGTTTTGATATTTTTTCGATGACCCGTTCTTCGCGCAGGAAAGTCTGTGAGATTGTGGAATTATCCGAGGATTCCGGTTCTGCATCACTGACTTGTCCGGTGAAAGGCTGAACTTTTTCGAGAAAAGTTTCGGGTGAGAGCTTTTCTGATCCGAGCGCGACGTATAGTGCTTCGAGATTTTGGAGTTTGAGCGAGGACAGCAGTTTGGGGAGATCCGGGAGTCGCTCGAACTGATTGAGATTGAGGTGTAATTTCTTGAGCGTTTTTTCGGCGAGCTGATTGCCGATGAGTTTGTGTGTATTGCGTTCTTCCTGGCTGAGGAATTTGGTGATTTTGCTTTTGGCGCGGTTGGTTGCGACCATCTGCAGCCAGTCGCTTTTTGGTTTTTGGTTTGCGCGTGTAATGATATCGACGACATCGCCGGTTTTGAGTTCGTATCGCAGGGAAACGATATTTCCGTTAACCAGCGCGCCAGAGCAGTGGTCTCCGACCTCGCTGTGGACGGCATACGCAAAGTCGATGGGGCAGGAACCGAGCGGAAGCGCTTTGATTTCGCCATTTGGGGTAAAGACGAAGACGTCGTCATTGAAGAGATCGACTTTGACGGAATTGAGGAAATAGTTGGAGTCGCTGGTACCGGCTTCGTCGTGGAACTCGACGAGCTGTCTGAGCCACTCAAAGTCGCGCGCATCTTTTGCGGGCGTGATATTTCCTTCTTTATATTTCCAGTGTGCGGCGATACCTTCTTCGGCGATCTGATCCATTTCGTAGGTGCGAATCTGGACTTCGAAGTGTTCCCGGTCGGGGCCGATGACGGAGGTGTGCAGGGAGCTGTACTGATTGGCTTTTGGCCTTGAAATATAGTCTTTGAAGCGATTTTCGACGAGCGTCCACATACCGTGAACGATACCGAGGACGTGGTAGCATTCTGCTTTGGTATTGACGATGACGCGAAAAGCAATGATATCGTGCAGATTTTCGAATACCCCGTCACTGCGTTTGAGTTTTCGGTAGATAGAATAGATGTGTTTGACGCGCCCCTTGAGTTTGAAACCGGTAATACCTTCCGCGACGAGGGCATCATTGAGCAGCCCTTTTACGCGTTCGATATAATCGTGCTTATCCTCCATGAGGTGTGTAATTTTTGCGTTAAGATCCTGATATTCTTCGGGATGAAGATACTTGAGGCAGATATCTTCGAGTTCTGCTTTCATCCATTCGATGCCGAGTCTGTTGGCGATGGGGACGTATATATCGAGCGTTTCCTGCGCGATGGTCGCCTGTTTGTCGGGGCGCATGTGCTGCAGAGTTCTCATATTGTGAACGCGATCGGCGAGTTTGATGAGGATGCATCGAAGATCGCTGTTCATGGCGAAGAGCATTTTGCAGAAGTTTGCGGCCTGTCGTTCTTCTTTGGAAGTGAACTGATACTTGTCGAGTTTTGTGAGTGCATCGACGAGATTGGCGATTTCGAGCCCGAATTCATCGACGATATCACGATGAGTGGTTTCGGTATCTTCGACGACGTCATGGAGCAGAGCAGCGCAAATACTTGCCTCATCCAGCTTGAGCTGTGTGACGAGTTTTGCCACGCCAAGGGGATGAATAATATAAGGTTCACCGGATTTTCGTCTTTGCAGGAGGTGCTTGTCGTAAGCGTATTCAAAAGCCTTTCGGATGAGAGCTTTATCAGCTTCGGAATGGTAGCTGAGCAGTTTTCCGATCAGACTGTCGTACATTTGTTCGATTTCGATGCGTTCAGCTTTTACCTGTTCAATATCGAGGGAGGATGTTTCGAGGCGATTGAGCTGTTCCTGGGTGAGCTGTATATCATTCATAACAAACAGATAGCTAAAGGCGTTTATCCAAAGGGACTCAAAACCCGTCTTTGGATTGAAAGTATTTGAGAAGGTTATGCCGATTCAGGGCGTCGTTCAAATGGGAGACAGTTTATGTATTTTGTGTCGTAATATTTTGAAATTCAAGGATTTTTCTGAGAGGCTGTTGGCCTCCCAGAAATGGATCCGGAATTCAAAATGATTAGAGATCGACATCATTGCCAGCGTTTGACATGGCTTTCATGCGATCGAGTCTGTCCTGACCTGCTTTAAGGACTTCTGAGTTGTCGAGTTTGACGAGTCCGAGGATGTCACCTTCCTTGCAGTTTGCGGGGAGGACACAGCGAGGAATTTCGACCATCACACCATCGAATTCAACGCGAGCAACTTTGTCTGAAATGCTGTCGATAACAATGCGCATTTTGTAACTCCTAAATCATAGGGTTGGGAGGAAGGCATTTCGAAGGAAATGCATATAATAAACGGCGCCGAATGTGCGCCGTTATATCATACAACTAATTGGGAATTCTGACCAAAAAACGGATTATAGACTGGAAATGAAACGGCATTTTCATGTTTGATTCATTTCGGACTAGATATCCAGGATGGGGGCATCATCTTTTTTGGCTTTGGGTGGCTTTGGAGCTTTTGGAGCTTTTGGAGCTTTATCAGCTGCAGCTTTTTCAGCGGGAGCCGCAGGAGCTGCAGCGGCGGCGCTGCCGCCGATAGGGCAAATTTGATCGCGCATTTTGTTGATTTTAGCGGGACCGATGCCGCCTATTTTACTGAGATCATCGATAGAAGCATACGGTCTGGCTGCGATAATCTTATTCGCAGTAGAATCGCCGACGCCATTGAGATTAACGAGCATCTCGGCGGGATCGTTATTGATGTCGATGCATTTTCCGGGTTCGAGAGCTTTTTTCTCTCCCTTTGGCGCTTTGGGGGCTTTGGGCGTTTTAGCTGCTTTAGGAGCTTTGCCTGTCTTGATTTGTGGTGCATCAGGGGGCGTACTGCTGAGAATTTCGAGGGTTTCGGTGAGGTTTTTAATGCGGTTCAGAGCATCTTTTCGAGCATTTTCATCGGATCCCGGGGCTGAAATGAACTGTTTATAGTAGGAGATGGCATTATTGTAGTCTGCCTTGCTTTCGTACACTCTGCCGATATTGTAGAGAATGGACGATTTGCTGGGATCCTGGTCGTAGGCTTCGTTAAATTTAGCCAGAGCCGTGTCGAAATCATCTTTTTCGTAAGCAGCTGCAGCTTCTTTAATCAGATTTTTTTTCGGATCCGGTTTGGCAACAGCATTCAGGCTGCATGTCATGGCGAAACACAGCATGATCAGGGCGAGCAAAAGCCGGGTTGAAAAGTGTTTATTCTGCGTTTTCATGGTAACCTCCAGAGATGCAATCTCAGACATAAATATAGATGAAATTATTTTACGGTACAGACCGAGAGTAATTTTTCGACGGTTTTGACTCCAATGCCTTTAACTTTTTGCAGGTCTTTGCATGAAGCAAAGGAACCGTTTGTATTTCTGTATTCCATGGCAGCGGAAGCTTTTTTCATGTCCATTCCCGGCATGGCTGATAATTGTTCAACACTTGCGATATTGATGTTGATCATACCTGAGGGGTTGTCGTTTGCAGCGTATTGAGGGGCTGCGACGGCCTGATGAGCTGTATTCTGCGGTGCAGCAGCGACATTGCCTGTCGTACAGCTATCCAGAAGCTTGGCAACAGTTTTGGCACCGATGCCTTTGACTTTTTTGAGATCCTGACAGGAGGCAAAGGGACCGTTTGCATTTCTGTATTCGATGGCAGCTGCTGCTTTTGGTGCACTCAATCCGGGAAGTTTTTGAAGTTCGGCTTCGCTGGCAGTATTGATGTTGATGACACCCGCTGCAGCTGGATTTGCGGATGGCGCAGCGACAGCAGCCTGCTGTGCGGGGGCTGGATTCGGCGCTGAAGGTTTTGAGGCTCCAGCACTGCGATTTGAGCAGTCGACGGCAAAATAGTCACTCAGTTTTTCGAGGCGATGACCGGCATCCTTGGGAAGATCGGCAAAAAATTCTTCGACTGAATTATATTTTCCATGGCTGCTGCGAGCTGCCATGACTTTATCAATGGTGGTTTTGCCGACGCCTTTGAGACTTGAAAACTCGGATGCCGGAGCATTGTTGATGTCGATGCAGGGCAGATCTGCGAGTTTCATGTCTTTTTCAGTCGATACCGTATAGCTTCTGCCATTGGAGACGACGGTAATGTCACCCTGCCAGTCTGTTCGGTAGACTTGGGTATTGCGCTGTGCAAATGATTCGAGCGTATTTTTGCCGGGATGACCGTGTTTATTGGCCATACCACAGCTGATGAGGGCTGTTTCGGGCTGAATTGTATCGAGAAGTTCAGGAATGGAGCTGTGTGGAGAACCATGATGGGAAACCTTGAGGATCTGGCACGTTTCCATTTGTTGAGCCACCATTTGTTCCGTTTCTGCTTCGGCGTCTCCCATAAAGAGGAAGCAGACATCCCCATGGACGAGCTTGAGAACGACTGAGTTTGCATTGATATCAGAGCGCGTATCGGATAATCCCGTATCATTTGGCCACAGGACTTCGAAATGAGCTTCTTTGCCGAGATTGAGGCGCATTCCCTGGCGTGCGGACATGTATCTCATGTTGCCGCTGGTAACCCTGGATTCGGCGACTTCCATCAATTTTTCATACATTTTGGATGTATGTGGAAACCCATTGTCCATATAGACCTTGACGTTGATGTTTTCCAAAATGGACTGCATCCCGCCGATATGGTCTGCATGAGGATGCGTGGCAACAGCAAGGTCAATATTGGAGATATTCCTTTTTTTGAGCTTGTTTTTGGCCAGATCTTTTTCTTCGCCGGCATCAATGAGAACAGTTTTTCCTGCGGTCTGGATGAGGATGGAATCCGCCTGGCTCACGTCCATGACGGTTACTGTCAGATCCTCGCCAAAACAGATGCCAACCCAGCTAAAGAAGATGACAAGTGCGATGGGGATAATCCTGGTGATTGCTGCCATTTTGTAACCTCCATTGAATCCGGCTAGAGCGCCATATATCTTTTATAACGTTTTGGCCAATTATGCATTGAAGACTTTACAAAAACTTCGCATTCGAGTGCTTTTTTTGAAACACTCCCCGGCGGATATCGTGATTAAGAAAAAATTGCGCCAAAGATGAGATAAAGTTCAAAATAATTTGGGGATGCAGAAGGGGGAGCGGCGTATGCCCGTCAGGGCATAGACGCGCGGGGGAAGGCCTGCCCCCGCCCCAAAGAAAAAAAAGATTCTATTGTGCATCGATTTTTATGCCAATATCACGAATGACGGGCATATGCTGCATATTGTCATCTCCGGAGTCAGGAGCTTCGACTGGCGGAACCGCATTAATCTCGCCGACTGCTGAATACACGCGCGAGTCAAAAACATGGCCGTGTGCGTAGGCATTTGCGCCGGTATGTGTGCCGATTTCTGTAGGATATTCGAGCGTTTCGAGATCATGGCTGAACAAAAGCCAGTCCAAGGGGGAAGCGCGTTTCTTGTTTGTTTTATCGTTGCCCTTCTGATCCACAGGCCATTCACCGCTTTTTGCATAAAAGATATTCATGAGTGCAGTGTTGCCCAGAACAGCTTCGCGGCCATCTGTACCTTCTTTCGTATTGAAATCTCCGCCCAGGGCCACATAGTAATTGCCTTCCTTTTGTTTGGCAGCAATTTGGGCAGCAAGCGGATTGAATTCTTTGGCATGATATTCGGTATGCAGGTGGACACTGACGACGAGGAGCTCTCGTTCCCCGGGAATATCAATGACAGCCCAGGTCCATTGACGATCGTAGTAACTGTCAGTGTAGTAAACTTCGCCGCTCTTTGTTTTTTCGTACTGAGACTGCCATTCGCCGGCTTCGAGAATCGGGTAGCGAGAAATAATGCCGTTTGGCTTTGCTGAGGGAGAGGTATCGGTGTAGTTGAGCTTTCCCTCGACGATCGTGCCGCGGTAATAGGTGTATTCCGGGCCGAAAACCGTCTGAACAAAGTCGTCGAATGTCCCTTTAAATACCTTGAATTCCTGGAGCATGACGATATCCGGTTTGATCGCCATAAAAATGCGCTGTCCGGCACCGGCATCGTAGCTTTCTTTGGTTCCGGATGTGATATTGGCAGCCATCAGCCGGATGTGAATCAAATTGGGATCCGGCGTAGGCGTGGGATCTGGCGTAGGCGTTGGATCCGGCGTAGGCGTGGGATCTGGCGTAGGCGTTGGATCCGGCGTAGGCGTGGGATCCGGCGTGGGCGTGGGATCCGGCGTGGGCGTGGGATCCGGCGTAGGCGTAGGATCCGGCGTGGGCGTAGGATCGGGCGTAGGCGTGGGATCCGGAGCAGGCGTGGGATCCGGAGCAGGCGTGGGAGTCGGTGTCGGAGCAACAGAAACATCATTGTCTATATTGATGAGTTTGAAGCTCAGGACATTTCCCGCATACCTGGTATCGGAGCTCGAAGCCATTACGGTAATACTGTATTCGACATCGCCGTCAGGCTCGTTGTCATCCTGACCGGCAACCGTAAAGGTCTGGGGAATATTGTAATTCTGGGCATTGAATACGAGTGCGGTCTGAGCCACCGTGCCTTCGGATGGATCTGAAGATTGAATGGTCAGGACAACATCGGATGTCGGGGCTGAAATCAGGGAAATCTGGACTGCGTAGGAACCGCCGGCTTCGGATGTCGTTAAAATCTCTGAACGTTGAATCGTATATCCCGTATTGGTGATGCTGCCATCGTCGATGCAGTTTGCCATTACAGTTGTTGAAAGCCCATTCCATGCAGGGTCTGTGCTCTGAGTCGTAAATGTCACATTGACAGTCTGATTGCCATCCCGAAGGCCATCATCAATGGCCATGCCATAGAAAGCAAAACCGCGATCCCATGTCTGTGAATTCAGCGTTGCTTTGTCATTGTGGAGCATGAAATCCGAGGGCCTGTCTATGCTTGCCTGGATGAACACATCTGTGGATGGGGCTGCACTGAGCCGAACGATAAATCGCTGAGCGCTTCCACCGACTCCGTTTTCATGGAAGTCATTGGACAGAGGTGACGCAAGCAGAATCGGTGTGGCAGTCTCCTGTCGCTGACTGGGGGATGTGGGAAAGCTGGGGGTCGGAGTGTCATCCACTTCGGTACATGATACCAGCAAGAGTGCCGAAAGAAACGGGATAGACAGTGAGCGTCTGTATTTCATGGCTTTCTCCTTATGGTTTGGGCAGGACGACGTCCCGGATTACCGGCATGTGCTGGAAATTATTGAGTGTTTCGTTTTTGCCGGAACACGTCGCGGATGTGACGCATTTCCAGGAATCGGTTTCCTTGACGGGAGGAATATCGTTCAGTTCATTATGTTCTGCATATATTCTCGAATCGAGGATATGACCATGGGGATAGCTGTGACTGCCGATGACGACGGGGACTTCGAATTTGTTAAGGGTTTTATCCATCAACACCCAGTCGTAGGGATCATCGCGCTCAGCGCTGGTGCAGGAGTTTTCATTCTGATCGACAGGAACCTGGCCGCCTTCGCAGACACCTTTTCCATCTTCGCCTACGGTGAAGACTCCGTTGGAACTCCCGAGTTTCGAACGCACACTGGTTCTCGTTCTTGTATTAAAATCTCCTCCCAAAACGACGTAATAGTTACCTGAACTTTGCTTGGATTTTATCTTGTCCTGAAGGGGGGATAATTCACTGTCGTTATTCTTTGTACTCAGATGAACGCTGACGACGAGCAAATCCCGGCTGCCGGGAATATCGACAACGGCCCATTCCGGTTCTCGATCACTCGTTTTGCTCGAATCCCATGTACCTGATTCGATGATTGGATATCGGGAAATGATGCCGTTGGGAATCCTTCCTGTACCCCGATAATAGTGGTATTCAGTTCCAAAGGTCGTGTCGAGCATTTCTCTGAAATCACTCGCTGAATCATTTTTGTAATTGAATTCCTGGATCATCACGATGTCCGGTTTCATGGCCTGGAACATTCGAATGCCTTTGCCGTCGTCGTAATTCTGGTGATTGCCGGATGTGATGTTGGCCGCCATAAAGCGGATTTTTATGCCGTCTGTGATGCATTCAGGTGCATCGGGTGTTTTGGTGCAATCGACCTTGCATTCAGGTGCATCGGGCGTTTTTGTGCAATCGACCTTGCATTCAGGCGCATCGGGGGTCTTTGTGCAATCGACCTTGCATTCAGGTGCATCGGGTGTTTTGGTACAATCGACCTTGCATTCGGGTGCATCTGGCGTCTTTGTGCAATCGACCTTGCATTCGGGTGCATCTGGCGTCTTTGTGCAATCGACCTTGCATTCGGGCGCATCTGGCATCTTTGTGCAATCGACCTTGCATTCGGGTGCATCTGGCGTCTTTGTACAATCGACCTTGCATTCGGGTGCATCGGGATTTGATGTACAGTCGACAGGCTGTTTGCATTCGGGCGCATCAGGCGTCTTTGTACAATCGACCTTGCATTCGGGCGCATCGGGATTTGTCGTACAGTCGACGGTCTGTTTGCATTCAGGTGCATCGGGATTTGCCGTACAGTCGACGGTTTGTTTGCATTCAGGTGCATCGGGATTTGCCGTACAGTCGACGGTTTGTTTGCATTCGGGTGCATCGGGATTTGTCGTACAGTCGACGGTCTGTTTGCATTCGGGTGCATCGGGATTTGATGTACAGTCGACGGTCTGTTTGCATTCGGGCGCGTCGGGATTTGATGTACAGTCGACGGTCTGTTTGCATTCGGGCGCGTCGGGATTTGATGTACAGTCGATGGGCGTGGCAATATTGCCACTATCCAGACACATGACCTGCACTTTGACCGGTGCCAGCGCATTCCATAGAGGATCGGCACTTTCGATCGTAAAGTTGATATCGACGAACTGTGTGCCGTCGGCGATGCCGTCATCTATTGGAACGATATAAAACGCGAAACCGCTGGTCCATGACTCAGGCGTTAGCGTCGCTTTGTCCGTCAGCAGTCTGAACTCTGAATCATCTGCCATTGTGGCATGAATTGTCACATCCTGTGTGGGTTTCGCCAGCAGTCGGAGCGTCGTTTTGGCCATCGGTCCGTTTTCATAGATCTGAATGATACGCGGATCTGCTGTGAAATCGGGCTTGGCAAATTCTCCGCCATGGGGATCGGGAACGACAGGAATCTGCTCGTTTTGGTCATCTTCGGCGCAACCAAATATCCAGAGAGATGACAGGAGCAGGAGTAACAGACCTTTCAAACGCATGGCAAACCATCCTCATTCCAAAACCGTGACTCCGTTCGTCTCTGAACGGGATATTATTCCTAGTCACAATTTTTACGGTTTGCCAGTTCTATTTTCATTTTGTGTCAATTATTTGTTTTTGATGGCCCGTGCTTTTGCCCATGGCAATGCGCACGGGTCGCCGTCTATTTCGTCAAAAGACGAAATACGCCGGCGAATGCTTTATGGCTGCGCATCGCGGAACATGGCGATTTCGCGTGCATATCCCGGCAGTTCGTTTGGCGTTTCCAGAATAAAAGGCAGGTGCGATAGTTTTGGATGTCGTGTAACGGCCAAAAGCGGCGCAAATCCGATGTGACCTTCGCCGATTTTGGCATGCCGATCCTTGTGGGCACTGAGCGGATTCATCGAATCATTGAGGTGAATGGCATGCAGACGCTTCAGGCCAATGACGGAATCAAATTCATCGATGACATGATCGAGGTCGTTGATGATATCGTACCCGCCGTCCCAGATGTGGCATGTATCCAGGCACACGCCGAGTTTTGATGTATCCGTGACGCGATCGATGATTTGGGAGACTTCCTCGAATGTCCGGCCGATTTCGGATCCTTTTCCTGCCATGGTTTCGATGAGTACAGTGCTCGTACCGGCATGCGGCAGAACCTGATTGAGGAAATCGGCGGTCAGTTCGATGCCTTTTGGGGAACCCTGACTGACGTGCGAACCCGGATGGAAATTGTAATAATTGCCCGGCAATGCATCGAGTCGCTGCAGATCATCGATCATGGTCTCGATGGCATATTGCCTGAGTTCGGGCTTTGCAGCGCATGGATTCAGGGTATAGGGCGCGTGTGCAACGAGTTTTCCGAAGTGGTTTTCTTCGAGTATTTTTCGGCAATCCGCCATTTCCTGCGGCGGAACGCTGCGGGCAGATCCTCCCCGGGGATTTCTCAGAAAAAAAGCAAATGTATTCGCACCAATGGAAACCGCATCGCGCGCAGCTGATGCGTATCCCCTGGATATCGAAAGATGGCATCCGATGGTCAGCATAAGTTTGTTTTAAGGATGAATAGCAGCGGCAACAAATGTTCGCAGAGCACGGCGGATACTGATTTTCTGCCACATACTGGAAATATTTGAGGGGATTTCGGAAACTTTCCGGATCCCGAGAGAAAGACTCAGTTTTTCGTCATTTGGATTGTCTGAAAAGATGATCGAAATCGAATTCTGCATATCCTGGTTCGTCAGATCCTGAACGAAAGGAACTTCGTCGACTTCTTCATCAAACAATATGACATTGTGCGGCTGGAAGCCGTATGTCCGAAGGCTTCGTTCAAAGTAATGCCATGCATCTTCGACTTCACATCTGTCTTCGAGCATCAGGCCAAAACGTGCAGGAGCAAAATAAACGACAAAGTGATTGTTCTGACAATGGGTCAGAATGGTATCGATGAGATTTTTGTTGGGACAAACCTGTCCATCAGGTGACCAAGTCACGAGTTTTTCTGCTGCCACATATACCGTAGTCATATTCCCTCCCTGGAAACTTCTGCCGCAGTTCAGTATATTTCATCATATCAGCAGATAAAAATTTTCGACCTTTGGGAATAATGAATACTATTTCCCCGGTGAACACAGGGACATCAGCAGTCTGGACAGCACGAGGACCGGCGGAATCGGTTTGGATTTTAATGCCCGATCGGCATCAAAGACGTCTGCATGAAACTGAAAAAGTTCCGGCAGTGAATAGCGGTTTGCTGCTTCTTTGTATTCGCGCATGCCATAAGGATTGATGCCGACCTTTTGAATGATGTCATTATCGGACATGTGCTGTGCCAGACCGAGCTTAACCTGAAGCATCATGCGGGCATGTTTTGCAAGCATGCCATTGATGACGACGGGTTCCTGCTTTTGATCCAAAAGGATCTGCAGTGCATTGATGGCTGCCGGGATATTCCGTTTGGTGATGGCTTTGGTGAGTTCAAAGACACTTCTTTCGCGCGTATCGATGACATTGTCTTCGACAATTTGCGGCGTGATGGGTTGATCGGCTGCTACGAGTGACAGCTTTTCGAGTGCCCGTTCGATGAGTGCACGATTTGGTCCGATACAATTTGCGAGTGCATCGACTGCGGCTGGAGTAAAGTTCAGATTTTTGGCAGCTGAGCGAATATAGTCACTGACATTTCTCTCGGACAGCGAAGGACAGTTGACCGATCTGGAGGCTTTTTTGACTTCAGTCCAGGATTTTCGGCGGCTGTCGATCTTGCTTGCGACGAGTATCAAATGTGCTCGCGCGGGATTTTTTGCATAATCGACAATTTTCTGAAGATCATTTTCATTGAGTTTATCGACATCGCGGTAGACAACGACTTTGGCTCCGCCGAACATGGATATGGTTCGCACGGAATCTATGACTTTCTGAACTTCCGTTTCATCCGCACGATAGACTTCCCAGCTCATGGGATCTGACTTTTTCCCGTTAAATCGTTTGGTTTCAACGGCAGAAACAAGTTTGTCGATCATGTAGCTGTCTTCGCCGTAGAACAAATAAACGCGTTCCAGCGGAGCTGTACCGTTGAGTTCATTTAAAGCCTGTACTGATTCATCGACGGGGGATTTTGCCATGACAGAATACGTGAGCGTGGGGGAGGGGAGTATTGTGGTGTGATTGGAATGTGGATGCCGGGGGCACCAGTCATTGAAATTCTGACTTATAGCTTATAGTGGTAAATGCCTGAACCTGAGAACTGTTTTGTCAATAGAACTGTCATCACCTTCATGCTCTAAAATCTACAGGCTGCAAGTCGGAGAACTCCTGGAACTGTATTCATCGCTGCAATTGACAGGCAGATCCAATAACAAAGGCACCGCAGAATGCGGTGCCTTTATACTTTGAAACGATTATTTTTTCTGCTTAAAGCGAAAAAAAATCAATCCTGTCCTTCGTCGTCTTCGTGTGGATCATGGGATGCCAGGAATTCTTCGATAAGCGGAAGGTTTTTGGATTCACGGATGCGATTTTCGATGGCAGTCATGATGGTGGGATTATCGGCGAGCAGTGCTTTGCAGGCTTCACGACCGTTGCCGAGTCTTTCGCCTTCGAACGAATACCAGGCACCGGATTTGTCAACGATATTGAGTGCCACAGCCAAATCGAGGACATCGCCTTCGCGGTTGATTCCCTGGCCGTAGATGATATCGACTTCGACTTCGCGGAAGGGGGGAGCCATCTTATTTTTTACGACTTTAATGCGTGAGCGCTGACCAATGACATCCTGGCCGTTTTTGATGAGGCTGACTTTGCGAACATCGAGGCGGACAGAGGAATAGAATTTCAGGGCATTGCCGCCGGAAGTCGTTTCGGGATTGCCGAACATAATGCCGACTTTGGTTCGCAGCTGGTTGATGAAGACGAGTGCTGTTTTGCTTTTGGCTGATGTCGCTGTGAGTTTTCGCAGAGCCTGGCTCATCAGGCGAGCTTGCAGACCGACATGGGCATCTCCCATATCACCTTCGAGTTCTGCGCGGGGAACGAGAGCAGCAACGGAGTCAATGACGACGATATCGACAGAATTGGATCGTACCAGCATGTCGGCAATTTCGAGTGCCTGTTCACCATAATCGGGCTGGCAGATGAGAAGATTGTCAATATCTACACCCATCCTGCGTGCATACTGAACATCCAGTGCATGTTCAGCATCAATAAATGCTGCGACGCCGCCGGCTTTCTGGCTTTCCGCAACCGCATGGAGTGCAACTGTCGTTTTGCCGCTCGCTTCCGGTCCATAGATTTCTATGACGCGGCCGCGAGGAAAACCTCCGATGCCGAGGGCAAGATCAAGTGCAATCGATCCGCTCGGAATCGTCGGTATCGCCACCTGTTCGGTGCTGCCCAGACGCATGATCGAGCCTTTGCCAAATTGCTTTTCAATCGCACTGATGGCTTGTTCAATTGCTTTGTCTTTGGAAGACTGAATATCCTTTTCCTTGATCTCTTTTGATTCTTTGGGTTCTCTTGCCATTGCATTTTTCCTTAACTGATCTGTTGGACTCACCTGTTTATCAGGTGAACACCTGATGCATGTTTAAATACTGAACAATGATACATGTGTCAACATTTTTTTTGACCCATGCTGATGACAATACTGTATTGGTTAATTACGAAAAAAAGTGACATAAAAAAATCAGATAATATTTGTAAATAATGACTATTGGGGACTGGATTCCTGATTTTCTTCCGATTCCTGATTTTCCGGTTCCTCTGCCTTAGGGGCATTTATCCGGGACGTTTTGGGGGCTCTCATCATATTGGAATCACTTTTTTTGAATAAATCTGAATTGCTGAAATCTGATTTCATGTAAGCAAGTATGTCAAAAATCTGAAATCTCGTCAGGCGAGTTCTGAACCCCGGCATTTCTCCCACGCCATATCGGATGATGTAATAATCGCTTTCCGGATCTGATGTGGTCACGCGGTGATCAATGATATCCGGACCTTTTCCGCGGCTGTGGCATTGGGCGCAGTAACGCTTGAACAGGAGCTCTCCCACATAGGCATTGGGATTGGGCTCCCTTTCGGTATATTCTTCGTTCATGACCGAAAGCATGCCATTCTTTGCACCTTCAGTCATGCCCTGCGCCGATTTGGCAAGGTAGCGCGCCCTCAGGTTGGCTTCCGTATTTTTACCGGATACACCTGAACAGCCATATAAAACTGAACTTAATGTCAGTATATATAGTACTTTGGTGGAAAACCTGTGCATTACTGAATATTTGCTGCCTGTTCGCGAATGGATTCAAGATTTGTGCGAATATCAATCGTGTATCGCGTCAATATGGTGTCGCGGCTTTTGGATGCCATCGTGGTGGCTTCCCGGTTGAGTTCCTGAAGGTAGAAGTCGATCTTTTTGCCGATGCATGTCAGGGGATCTGAAGGAGAGAGTACGAGTATCCGCAGCGCCGAAAGATGGGTAGCGATGCGGGTCAATTCCTCCGTAACATCAATTTTGTCGGCCAGAAGGGCAACTTCATTGGCCAGTCTTTCGGGACTGATTTCAACCTTTGAATTTGCTTCAAGAACGCTGAGTCTTTCCTGCAGCTGCTGCTTGAATTCGGTGACGCGCTCCGGAGCTCGTTCCAGTGCGCCCTGCCTGCTCGTATCAATTTCATCCAAAGCATTGAGCATATAGGCTTCGAGCGCTTTTCCTTCCACGCGTCTGGCTTTCGTCAGTACCTCAAGGGCATTGCGGGTCGTTTCGAGAACCCCCTCATAAAATGAATCATTCATTTTGGGAGATTGTTCGAATTCCCACACATCTCGCTGGGAAAGACAGAATTCCAGGCATTTGTTGCGCGACCAGGAATCTCCGAAAATCGAATTCAATGTGGCAACGCGCGCTTCCAGAAGTGCTGAATTCAATCCGGCTCGGGCTTTATTCTCATCTCCGATAATGACCGTCAGATCAACTCTGCCGCGTGCAATGAATTGCCGGATAAGGCGCTGAAACAAAAGCTCCATCTGACCTGGCATGCTGGGCATGTTGACATGAATGTCCAGTCCTCTGTGGTTCAATGTTTTGACCTGCACTTCGACGTCGATTCCATCTATTTGACTTTTGGCTGAGCCATAGCCTGTCATGCTGTATGCCATAATCTCTTGCTCCATGCTGGATATAATAAGAAAACCTCCCTGTTGAGCGGGAGGTTTTGGTGTACTTTGACTCAAACGGAATTTGGGAAAGAATTAGCCTTTGAGCGAAATGCCAAGTTCCTTACGCAGCGTCGTATAATCCTCGCTCAATGCCCAAAGCAGCAGTGATCCAACGCGATCTTTCGCCGAACGCGTGCTGATGGTTTTTTCTTCCGTGAGAAGATGCTGAATGATCGATGGATCGTCGCAGAACAGAAGACCGATGCGGTTGCCGAAGTCTTCGACCGATTCCATAAAGCGTCTCAGGTCGGGTGAAGAACCGCGTCCCGTAAGTTCCTGAACTTTCTCTTTCAGAATATTGCGTTTTTCCGGTGTAAGACCATTTTCGAGCGTTTTGGCTACTGTCGCTGAGTTCTTATCCAGATTGATGTTCAAAGAAGGATCGATGACTTTGAGGATTAATTTCAGAATGAGCTGGAGACTCGGCAATCCGAGCGGGAGCAGATAAAACTCAGGACGCAGCATGAGAAGCGCTTTGGAACTGGCAAATGCAATTTCGCGTTCCGTGCGGGATTTCAGGAAGTTGGAATTGACGAGCAGGGATGGAGGCGTGAAAAATGCATTGGTGACGCCTTTGAATTTATCGCAGCGATAGACATTTGGAATATGATCACCATAACCCAGAGCCTGAGTTTCATTGCGCAGTGTATTCACAAAGATGGAATTCTCCGAAACATCGATCCTGGCGTCTTTTTCGTTGATGCCGTAAGTCGAAGGATCATTCGAGAAGCGTTCGCTGATGATGCTTACTGCGATGCTGAAGATTTGCATCAATGTGCGATCGAGGGGTTTGGGAATAATATATTTCCACAGCTCATCCTTAATCGGCGCCGTGATTCTTGGGATTTCGGTATCGGCAAATTTTGCGACGATGGCTTTGCCTTCTTCACTGTTGATGCCGAGAACGCTCAGAACGCGGTAGATGCACAATGCTTCGTCGTATTTGCCCAGTTTGCGGTAGCATTTGGCGAGTTCCGGGACGGCATCGACATGTGCAGGATCGAGGCGGAGAATTTCGCGATTTTCGCGAACAGCGAGTTCCGTCGTGTCGTCCATGGCTGCATAGAATTTGGCCAGATAGATATGAATATTGACGATGTCGGGGAACAGATCGCTGACGAGCTGATAGGCTTTGGCAGCACCGCGAATATCATTGAACTGTTTGAACCTGAGTTCACCCAGATTTTTGCTCAGTCCGGCGATCAGCTTTGTATTCTGCGGCGTGATGGCCTGCAGACGCTCGATCATCCGTTCGTAGTTAGCGTCGATAGCTTTGTAGTCGTTCTGGGACTGCAGAATGGATATCATGCCCTTGAAGACGTCCAGACGTTCGGGCTGGATGTCCAGAACATCGTTGAAAAGCTGGATGGCGCGTTTTGAATTGTTCAATTTTTCGATGAAAATTCTGGCCATTTCGAGCAGATATCTGCTCTTTTCCGCATCCTCCCTGCTGTATTTGACCAGAGCATTCAATGCATTGAGGCTGTGATCCCAATCCTCGGCACGGTTGGAGATTTCCAGAATGCGCTGATATGCTGCAGTGCTCTGCGCGCATTCGGCCAGGGCTTCTTCGTACATCGCAAACGCAGATTTTTCGTCATTTTTGCGATTGAGATAGTCATCGCCGATGCTGACAAAAACTGCCGCACGACTTTCGGGGGCTGTCATGGAGTCCAGAAGCTTTTCGCGCGATTTGGCCAGGGCCTGTTCATCTCCGCTGTCCTGAGAGACTTTCAGAAGCGCATTGATAATGTCCATCTCACCCGGGCATGCATCGAGAGCTTTTTCATAGCATTCACGCGCCTGATCGAGTTCATTGCCGGCCAGAAACCCGTCACCCATGACCTTGAACATGCGCATGACTGTGCTGTCTTTGATTTTAGGTCTGTGGAAGATTAAAAAGTCCAGCAGCAAACCCGTGTTGACCTGATCTGGTGATTTTTTGAGTTCTTTTTCGACGAGACTGTTCAGCGTATCGAAATCGCGCGGATCGCATAATCTGGCATGCTCAAATGCTGCCCAGGCATCTTCTTTCTTATCCATTTCCCAATACATCTGGCCAAGGGTGCGATGTAAAAACAGATTTTCAGAAGCACTGCGCGATTTGTCATCACTTTCGGTCAGCGGAACCAGAATCGTTTCCAGTTTGTTGAGATCCCCTGATTCAAGTGCAAGTTTAGCCACGCGTTCAATCTCGGAAAAAGAAATCTGTTCGTTCATTGATCTGCTCCATGCTCATGTTTTGCAGGCTGTCAGCTGGGGCAGCCTGGAATGACTAAATACACTTATGTTTCTACGCATTGTACCTGATTTCGTAAAGTCAAATTTTCAGACTTTATTGTGAGTCGCAAGAATTTATGCGCAAAATATATTTAATCGCATCGTCTGGCATCACCGTCACGGAATCTCGACTGGTCTTCATCGTGGACGACCTGGTCAAAAATGTCTGACTGATGATTGTTTTCCAGAACCTCAAAATACCCGACGATGGCGTCGCGTATGGCCTGCATTTCCGTAAAGCGGTAGGCGCGTTCGCGCATCTGGGATGACCATGCAAGTCCCCTTGTAAAATATCCCAGAAAACATTTGACCTTTCCCATTGCACCGGCAGGGGATATGGGCAGTTCCTGTATTCGATCGATGTACTGGCATACGAAATCGCATCTTTCGCGAAGCGTCGGTTCGAAGACAGGTTTTCCTGACAATTCCTCGCAAATCTGTCTGAGCAGCCAGGGATTGCGCAGCAGTCCGCGTCCAATCATGATGCCGTCGGCGCCGGATTGTTCCAGAGCCTGGCGCGCATCTTCGCGGGTCAGAATATCCCCATTGACGAGAACAGGAATGCTCAGTGCCTCGGCGATGGGACGGACCATGTCCCAGTGCGCTTTTCCCCGATAGGCTTCTTCGCGCGTTCTGCCATGGACGGCAATCATGCTGGCCCCTTCTTCCTGAGCCATATGGGCGATTTCGAGTGCGTTGAGCTGATGGTGATTCCAGCCCAGGCGCATTTTTACGGTCATAGGAATGGTAATGGCCGCTCTGACCTGTCTGAAAATCTCGCGGCACAGTTCAGGTTCCCGCATGAGTGCACATCCGGCATTGCCCGAAACGACCTGTTTGGCCGGGCAGCCAAGATTCAGATCGATAATCTGGGCACCTTTCTGTTCACACATCGCAGCCGCTTTGGCGATGCGTTCCGGCTGGCGTCCATAAATCTGAATGGAGGCCGGACGCTCTTCGGTACCGGGAAGCGCCTTGTCCCAGACTCGGCTGACATCGCGCGCCAGTCCCTCGCAGTTGACAAATTCGGTAACCGTAAGCCCGCATCCGCCGCATTCCTTAATCTGACGGCGAAACAGAACATCCGTAATCCCTTCCATCGGGGCGAGTGCGGTTGCGGGGGTGACTTCTATGGGACCGATTTTTATGCCGTTGTTGATATTCTTCATAAAGCAGGTTTTTGACTCCCCAAAAAGGCAGACTGGGACCCGGACATTTAACAAATTGCGATGTGAACTGCAATCCGGCGATGGATATTCGGAATCGGCACGAGCCGGAGTGGCCCCTTGCGAACTGAGGCGGATTGTTTGGATTTCGGAAAATGGGGGCGTTGCGGGGGGGCCCGAGACTCGTACCGTCCAGCGGACGGTACGAGTCGCAGAGGCCAGTGAGCAACGGTCAGTCACGAGTCGGAGCGCCGACAGGCGCGAGAGACGAAGTGAATGGCCCCTTGCGAACTGAGGCGGATTGTTTGGATTTCGGAAAATGGGGGCGTTGCGGGGGCTAACGCCCCCGCAGTGGGGGTAGCTGCGTATTGGCGCGGCGCTATCTCGCACAGAGACGTGTCACGACACGTCTCTACTGCTCGATACGCACTCGCGGCGCGGCTATTTCGCGATGCTCAATACACCGCGCCAATAGCAGCGCAGGGGGCGGCCGCCCCCTCCAGCCAAAACAAACCCTCACCCATAAAAAATCTCTGCGATGTTCCCACCGTAATCTCTGGTTCCTGTGACAGGCGGCCTGGCTTAAAATGACCTTTTTTGTCTTTGATTCACAAATATTGAGTAAAATGTTAAATTGGACTGAGTGCTGCTGAGAATTGTCAGCGATGACTGATGTCGATTATTTTAGGAAAAAACACGTGTCTGACTTTCAATATCGTTTAGAGGAACTGAGAAACAGCATTTACAAGGGAAACGTGAGTGAGGGGGTACTCGCGCTTGGAACATGGCTGATTCAGACTCAGGATCCATCGGAGCAAGCAGAAATTCTGCTCGAAATTGTACTGTTGTCTGTGGCCTGTGGCGATATTGATGAAGCAAGAACTCGCTGGGAACAGGTCAAGATCCTTTCTGAATATTATCAGAAGCTGCGTTTTCGGGCATATCGCGCGCTTTTTCTGATGCTCGACGGAAAGAAAAAAAAGGGCATCGCGTGTTTTGAAGAGTGTCTGCTCGAACAGCCGAATCACTTTGAGTTCTATCTGCTCAGGGCGTTTGGTTATGCAGAATACGAAGATTACGAGTATGCTCTTGCTGATTTGGAAAGAGCAAATACTCTGAGCCCGGATAATGTCCTCGTCATGGCAATGATGGCGGATGTTTATGTTGAGCTGGGACAAAGGGATAAAGCTATTTCCCTGCACGAGACGGTGCTTGAGGCGTGTCCGGATTTCAGGCGTAGTCTGATGAGTCTGGGCCTCCTGTATATGGATATGAACCGCCGTGAAGACGCATTTCGCCTTTTTCAGTGTCTCGTCGCTTACGATCCGATGAACTGGTTTGCCTGGGCATGTCTTGGGGATATCAGGGTTCAGACTCAGGGACGCACATTTCAGGCGCTGACTTATTATGCTGCTTCGATTGCATCGGGATCGAATGTCAGTCAGACGTTCCTGAATATGGCCAAGGGACTGTTCATCCTGGGCAAATACAGACAGGGTGGGCGCATCCTGCGCAAATTTGAGGAATCCCCGGACAATAACCAGTGGGAAGCTGAAGATATCTTTTCAGTCCGTTATCTTTTGCTGATAAATGATGTCATTGAACAGCCCGAGATCGTAAAAAAAAGCGAATTCATGCAGCGCTTTAGAATGCTGAAGCCATACGATGACGAAGCCAACGGTTTGCTCTTCCAGATTCTGAGCTCTCTGTGTTCGTTTACGTACCGGGATGATATGCTTCGGATCGTGGGCTGTCATCTGAAGGCATTCGTTCACATGGCGCATTACATGCAGCTGTGCGAAAACAGGCTCATTCAGCCCGAAGAGGCCATTCTAATCGGTATTCTCGCCAGAATGTATATCTGGAATGGCATGTTGTTCGAAGCCAGGGCGATCCTTGGAATTTTGTCCAGAGCGGATGAGCCTCGCATCCTGGATATGACTGCACTGCTTTGGAACGAGCTATATGAATATGGTATTGCTGCGCAGAATTCAGGCGTGGAACTTGAGAAATATCATGAATCCCTGATTCGCGACGAAGGCATGGAACGTTATTTCAAGCTTTTGATCGGGGATAAGCATGAAAATGTATCGATTCCTGATAAATGGCACAATAATTTGGTGCGTTCCATTGAGAAAACAGGATTTTCAGATCTATCCTATGCCCTGTTCCATGTGCCATTCGAAAGGGCGCTTGCCCACCTTGAGGAGCAGATAGGCAAAGATAGTGAAAATGCTGCAGCAAGTTTGCGGCAATTCTGGACGATGGTGCAGGTTTGGTGGAATCTGAAGAAATCTTCCGGAACTGTAAGTATTCAGGAATTCAGAAAGCAGATGGAAGAAGAAGGTGTGCTGAGCGCTCCGCTTGCTGCTGTCTTTCGTGAATTTGTATGTTCGAATGCCAGGGACGACTGGGGCATTTCGGGCAGTCATAAAACCGAGAATGATTCGTATTGGAGTTCTGTATTCGGGGCAATTGCCAGGCGTTCGCACCAAATCGGCAATTCGTTTGAGATCATTGCTGCCAATGACAATATGACACAGGTATGCGCTGCCGCTATAGACGAAGCTCTCTCGGGGTTTGAACCTCTGCCGTTTACATTGGATGGTACAGCATTTAAACGCATGCTTCCTGCGTGGAGAGAAAAAGTCTTTCAGCTCAATGATGATCATGCCGAGGAACTGCTCAAACTTTTGATTGAACGCAGCTTGTTCATTATGGAACGCAAAACTTCCGGCGGTTCGGTTTGTATGGATGATGGCTGGTCAGACAAAGTCGATGCTGCATTGACGGATATTCAGCATTTCCGTCATGCCATGCATGGAATGGAAGCATTTCCCGAATCGATTTTTCATCTTGCGAATCGCGGCAGGTTAAGGGAACTGGTTTTGCGTTTGAGTGAGAATAACGCAGCATGTCGTTTTCTTATGTCAGATTTGATGGAAAAAGCCACTCCTTCGGCAGAATGGTATCTGCCGCAGTCCAGAGAACTGGCAGTCATGCCGCTTTATAAGATACAGCGCGTGCCTGAATATCCCAGATCTGCAGATATTTTGTCTGGTCCTGTACCCTACAATCTATTGACGCGCCGGGATTTGGCAGAGCAATTCTTTAATCGTGCTGTACTGGCGATCGAGCAGTGGCATGAGACGCGCAATCCGGAAACACTGCGGGTATTTGTTCAGGATGGCATCTTCAGATTCCAGAAATTCCAGTACATGGACTCAGATGCCAAATGCAGAACGAGAAATAATGCCTCCAAAGCCTCCGGTACATTCCGGAATATCGAAATCAGAAATGTCGACTTCAAGCATACAGTCCGGTTTGTCGGTTTGAATTCGGATGTTGAGATCAAGGGGGGAGAGCATAAAAAAGAACGCCCCCGCAAGGTCGTTTCCCGCCGTTCTCCGATTCGTGCGGACTCAACCCGAATATATTCCGTCGGAGAAATGGCCGAATCGATGGATGCTTTTGATGCCTGGCTTCGAAGCAGAAGAATGCCGCTTCTGGATATTGAATACAATCCGGGAGTATATCGGCATCCGTTTGCCCTGCAGTTCAGGTCTTGGGCTGAAAAACATGCAGATGCCATCTGGCCGGAAGTCCTGAGAATAGAAACACACCGGCTTGTCAGTGATGTGGGCGGTTACTATGTTGTGATATGGCATCTTCACGATCTTTTGAATCAGTATCCCTATCTGTCAAGGTTGTATCTCATTCTGGCTGGGGTATATTCAAAAATTGGTGAACAGAATAAAGCCATGAATGCAGTCCAGACGGGACTGTCGTGGGAAGATCTGCTTTATCAGAAAACAGGCTGGATGCCTGTTCATTCCGGAAAAAAGGGTGGCGATACACCGCTTGAAATTCAGGAAGCCCAGACAGAATTTGAAGAACCACAGAGTGTGTTGTGGCCGGAGCATTATGTTTTTCAGGCCAATGAAGAATCAATGTATCACTACGGAGATATTGACAGCGGATTTGGTCTTCGTCGTCGGTATCCGCTTACGCCTCCCGGCGGTCTGCAGCGTGTCGTTTATAATGACAAGGGCGGAGGATTCGAGTTTTATCGCCTTTTTAAGAGGTTTATCGTTTCAGATTCCGATTTCAAAAGCCTGTTTCTGGATGCATTGTGCAAACCCGGTGTTTATACGCTTCGCGATTACCTGGCTTATGTCGCAACAGAACTCGTTGCTCCTGCATCATTTCCGCTCAGGCGCGAAATTGCCGAGATGCTGTTCCAATTGTATCCTGATGAGAACCCGGGGGTACTGGGCAGATTCTATTGCGACAATCTTCAGCCAGCCAACGCTCTGCCGTACGCTGCGTATGCCTATATGATAAGTGCAACCGAAGATGGGGACGATGGAGCCCAGGCTGCATTGACGCTGGGTTGTCTGTTGTACGATATGGGGTTTATGAAAGAGGCAATGGAATATCTGAATGTTGCCGTCAGTGCCAGGAATCCGTCTCCGATGGCTTTTTTGACGATGGGATGCGCATTGATTGAGATGCGGGACTTCGACAAAGCAATTGAGTGTATTAAGGATGGACAAAAGCTCGATCCTTCTTCTGACAGGTTTTATTACAATCTTTCGCTGGCCTACATTGAACAGGGCAAACTGGATGAGGCGGAACAGGCTATCAAAAGCGGTATCTCTCTTTCGAAGTATCCTGTTGACCTGAATATGCAGCTCATGCGTGTATATGTGAAGAGAGGAATGTATGTAGAAGCCCTTCCCCTGGCAAGATATGTAGCCAGAGAAGATCCTGAAATGTTCATCAATGCACTCAAGTTTTTTGAATTTTCTGAGTTTGTCAAACTCAAGGCTGTTCAGAATCTTTTGGATGAGTGTACCTATGGAGTGGAAGCATGATCCGTCCGATGAACTCAGGACATATTTATGCACTGCTGCTTGGAATTGCCGTCTGCGCTTTCGTGGTTTCCTATTACTGCGGTCAGCAGACACAGATAAGTGCCCCCAGAAATATGGGGGATAAGGAATACAGCGTACTGCCGAACAAGGATGCTTTGGTGTGGATGAGTCTCGGGCAGAGAGAATTTCTTGCCGATATGATTTGGATTCGTGCTCTGCAGTACAATAATCTGAAGAATGAAGCGCATATTGCGGAAAATTTTGCTGATGCAATCATTGCATTGGATCCGGATTTTAAGGCTGTTTACCGGTGGGCGGCCGTAACTTCCGTTTTTTCCGATAATATTTCCGAAAATAGCGTCAAAACGGCAAATCATTATCTCGCATTGGGCGCAGAGCGGTTTCCATTGGATCCCTATTACGATTATTCAATTGCCATTAACAATATTTCTTATTTTCCCAAAAGTACGCCGGAAATTGAGGCAGAACGACGTTCGGATGCGATCAGACATTTGCAGCAGGCCATGCAGAAACCCGGCGCTGACAGTAATATTACAATGCTCATTTCCGGATTGCTTAACGACGATGATGTATCATTAAAAGTTCAGTTTCTGCAGCAGGCTGTTCTGACCGAAGATAATCCCGAGACGAAAAAAAATTTGCAGACGCGCCTGATTTTGCTCTCGGAATCTTCCCAGAATGCCAGCCTTATCCTGTCGGCAAAGCGCGATCAATGGCATCGTGATCATCATGAATATTTGCCTGTCATGCTCGATTTTATGCTGAGTAATGTGGAATGAGTGGGATCAATTTCCCATTTGATTTTGAAGACGGTTTCTTTAGACTGTTCTGGTGATGATGATTGAATTGCACTGAGGTACTGACGATGAAATGGAATCATTTGTTTATTGCAGGTGTTGCCGCTCTGCTTTTGCAGGCATGTGGCGATAATGGGCTTATGGTCGTAATACCGGAGTCTGATGATTACGCGTGCAATTGTTCGCCGGAACAAAGTTGCTGTGATGGCGAGTGCGTGGATGGTCAATGCCCGGAACAGGAAAAAGATCCCCCCAAAAATTCGTGTGATAAATGTGATGATGGCATGAAATGCTGCGATGATGCATGCGTTGATTTGGCTGCAGATCGCGAAAATTGCGGCAAATGCGGCAAGGCATGCAAATCCGGTCAGAACTGCGTGGACAAAAAGTGTGTGGATTCGGAGGTTCCGCCGGAATGTACTCCTAAAACCTGCGAGGAAATGGAGTTCAATTGCGGTTCCCATGATGATGGGTGCGGAGAAACGATCAAGTGCGGCATTTGTTCTGAGGATCAGAGCTGTTCCAATGGACGGTGTGTAGATGAAGGATCCTGTACGCCGCAGAGTTGTGAGGAACTCAAGGTCGCATGCGGCAGTATCGATGATGGCTGCGGCAATTTGACTGATTGTGGAATCTGTGAAGAGAATATGATGTGCCAGAATGGCGCATGCGTGGAAATTCCCCCGGACTGTGTTCCCAAAACCTGCGAAGAACTGGGGCTGAGGTGCAGCGATGCCGATGACGGCTGCGGCAAAACTCTGAATTGTGGTTTCTGCAGTGAGGATGAGGTTTGTACCGAGGGCGCATGTGTGCCCAAAACTGTGGAATGTACGCCGAAAACATGCGGTGAACTGAATCTCAAATGCGGTACTGCCGAGGATGGCTGCAGCAGTATCCTGGATTGTGGTTCATGCCCGGATGGGCAGATTTGTACCAATGGGGCATGTGTCAACAAGCCGGTGGAATGTACACCCAAAACCTGTGCACAGGCCGGAATCTCCTGCGGCAGTATCGATGATGGCTGCGGCAAATCCCTGAATTGCGGCCAGTGTGGCGCAAATCAGACATGTACAGGTGGAAAATGCGTCGACAACTGTAAGCCCACGACATGTAAGGATAAGGGAAAAAACTGCGGTTCTATTCAGGACGGATGCGGTGGTACGCTGAACTGCGGAAGCTGCAGCGGCGGGCAGGAATGCAAGGACAATGTATGTAAGAATCCTGCCGCAACGACAAAGGATATCTATCCGACGAGAAAGGGAATCAAGGGATTGCAGCCCGATTTTCAGGACATCAACCAGGTGACTGGCAATGAGACCCATGGGGTCGCGATGAACCTGGTTTGGCAGGGCTGGCAGCCTTCGCCTTCGACATCCTGCGGCGACGGTCAGGTTAAATACGATGGTTATTGCTTTAATGTCGATGGTAATACCGCCAATGTGATCAAGCAGTATACGGACAGAGGGGTCGTCGTTACTGCGGTGGTTTATGGGGTTCCGGATTGGGCCCGCCGTTCATGCACCAATGTCGTCAGTCCTATTTTCTGTGCTCCGACAGATGACGGAGCCAAGCACTATGGGAGATTTGTCGGTTTTCTGGCCAATTACTTTAATGGTGAAAAGGGGCATGGGCGTATTGCCGATTTTGTTATTCACAATGAAGTCAACGCAACAGAATGGTTCAATTATGGCTGCACCAGCGGCAATTGCAATGTAGATACCTGGACATCGATCTATGCACAAAGCTGGAATGCTGCTTATGATGCTGCACGCAAAGAACAAAAACAGGCCAAAGTCCTCATCTCATTTGAGCATCATTTCGGCAGCGCATTCGATTCGATGTTGAACAATGCACGTCCGGTCGTAAGTGCAGAGACATTTTTGAGCAAACTCATTCCAAAACTCGGAAACCGCGAATGGCGGATCGCATGGCATTCCTATCCCCCCAATCTGCTCGATCCTGCCTTCGGAGCAAATGATTGGCCGCGCGTTACTTTCGGCAACCTTGGGGTACTTGCCGGCTGGCTGCGCAAAAATTATCCCGACAAACCCTATACCTGGGAAATTCAGCTTACCGAAAATGGCATCAACGGGGTGAATGCTTCGATGCAGGGTAGACAGGAAAGTCAGCTTTGCCAGGCATTCAAGAATGTTCTCGGAACGCCGGGAATCGAAAGTTTTATCTATCACCGATTGAAAGACCATCCGGATGAAACCAAGCAAGGGCTGGGGCTGGGGCTTTGGAATTCCGATGGTTCTCCCAAACCCGCATGGACGACTTTTGCATTGGCCAATCGCAGCGGCGTCGGTTCCGGATGGCCCAAATGCGGGTTTGAATTGCTGCCATACGTCGAAATGATGCGGGGAAGCAATGGTTCCATGCATTGGGTGACGACGCGGCAGCTGCCGCCAGGATTCAATAAGGAACAGTCCTGGAAAATTTTGCGCGACAAGCCCAAAGAGGATTCTGTCCTTGTCTACGAATGCCGCGTCGGAGGTGCATCCGGAAATCATGCGATGATTTCGCCGGCTGCAAATTGCGAAAATCAGTTCAGTATGGGCCCCATGGGATATCTCTATACATCTCAGCAGCCAGGTACATCAGCGGTCTATCGCTGCTACGTCCCGGGAAACGGTTCGCACTTTATTTCATCGGATGCCAATTGTGAGGGACAGACAAAAGAGTCTTTGGTCGGATATGCCATAAAAATGTAAATCACATCGACAGAACGGAATGGGTGATGGGCTAAACTTGACGGCATGTATAAATCATTTTATGGTATCAGAGGGGTGCTGTGAGCCTTGAACAGAATTTTTTGCTGCTATTAGGGAAAACTTGGAGGGCACAATGTTGAGCAAAATACGACATATCGGTATGACGCTTATCGAACTCATGACCGTCATCGCGATAATTGCACTCCTGGCTGGTATTATGATTAATTTCGTTTCCGGCAGCCGTGAAGTGAATGCCCAGGTGGATCTGTCAAACGATGTGGAAACTCTTTTTCAGGCTCAGCGAGTGCGGGCGACAAGCATGAATGTCGCAACATATATTATTTTTCATGGCGGCAATGAAGTAACCTCCATTGAACCCCGAATCGGAGGCAGCTCAATTTGTTCTCCAAATGATATCGAACGTTATCCCATACGCTACACACTTAATGGGGATGATAACGTTGCCATTGATATCAAAAATGATAATAATAAAACCAGAACGCTGGATTCCACGGAATCCAATAAATATATTTATAATACCAGGCCATTGACAAAAGCTTCTGCTACGCTGCGTAATATGAATAATAACGCAGTGGAGGGCGGAGATGGTAAAAATGATATTGTAATTTGTTTTCAACCCAACGGTCAGGCCGCTTTCTTTGCTGGCAACAGTATGCTTGATGCTGCTATGCTTGTCGTAGATATCAAGCATGTTAATATCGATAGTAATTACTATTCGGTCGAAGTCACAGGGCTTGGTTCCATCCGAACCTATCAACAGGCGAATTGATATACAGGAGTAGAGTATGCTGCGACAAGGATGTCGTAAATTGTGGATGGCGGGATGTGTTCTGTCATGCATGCTGTCTTGTTCTCTGGCCGGTGCACAAAGTACAGAGCTGACGAGTCACGACAACCACGCTTTGTTGTATGCACATCAGCTCGGTTTTTCTTCGCAGGGAACGCCCAATATCCGGATGCGCATCGCAGATGGCCTCTCGGTCCTCCGCTTTACTCCCAAAGAGGATTTCGTCGTCATGCCTGCTGTCAGCGGCGGATGTATCGTCAAACTCAAAGGCGGCAAGACCTACGAAGTAACAATATCGAATGCAAAACCCGGCGATTATCAGTATGGCGCTATCGTTGCCCGTTCCGAAACGCCCGACGGACTGAAAAATGCCGCAGAAATGTGCAGTCATGCGAGTATTGCAACGGAGAATGTACCCGTCGGATCCGTGTTTGCACTCAAGGGACACGTGTTTGATAATCGCGAAAATCTCCTGATGACCAAAAGAACATCAGATCTCGTTTCCACCGAAGCTCTCATGAAATCCGTTCCTCAGGATTCCTCGGTGGATGGGCCCGAAATATATCGGGAACTCATGACCTATCCGACAGCATCGATTTCTTTAAAAGATACATCGGGCAATGTTCAGATCGAACATCAGAACCTCCTGTGGATCGAACTTCCGGATTCCGGTGCCGTTTTTCATGATATCGAAGGGGAAGACGGAAAGAAGAATGATATGCTTCTGAATGCCCAGATCGTGGTGACGCCGGATCAGGCCGGAAAATTGGCTGTCATCCAGTCTGCCGATGTAGAGACGATTTTGCGGGGAATCGTTCCCGCAGAAATCTTTGCCAGTGCACCCGAGGCCGCCTTGATGGCACAGTCCATAGCGGCAAGAACGACATTGATTGCTCAGGCCGGAACTCGCCATTCCGCAGATCCATGGCATGTCTGCAACAAACAGCATTGTCAGGTTTATCGCGGACTTTCCGGTGCAGACCCACGGACGGACAAGGCTATTGAAAAAACGCGCGGCCAGATACTGTTTTCTGACAAAAAACTGGTTCACAGCTATTACAGCGCGCATTGCGGCGGCATTTCTGCCGGCAGCCACGAAACATGGGGATTGTCCGAAAAATCCTATCTGGTTTCCCGCACGGACGATGCTGCAGAAAAATCGCCAAAATTCAAATCCGACGCCGATTTCATCAAATGGTGGCAGAAAGGTTCCGATATGTATTGCAGCGGTGCCCCCGAAGGTCAGCAGGCGTTTACTTCTACAAAACATGCTCGCTGGGATGTGCGCCTGACGCGCGAAGAACTCGAAACCCTGATGACCAAAGCCGGTAAATCTGTCGGACAGATTTCGGATATCAGTGTGATCGAGCGCGGGGCCAGCTTTCGCGTGACGAAACTGCGCATTACCGGAACGAAAGGACGCGTTGAAGCTGTCAAAGAATTGCCCATTCGCCGCCTTTTGGGCGGTCTAAAAAGTGCCCTGTTCGCCATGGAAATCGAAAAATCCGGCAATCAGATCAATGCCGTTCATATTTATGGCGCAGGCTTCGGACATGGCGTCGGTTTATGTCAGACCGGTGCGATTGGCATGGCTCAGCGCGGAAAAACTGCTCAGGAAATATTAATGCATTATTATCCGGGCACGCGCATCGAAACACTTTGGTAAATTATATATTAATAGGATTTTCCGGTTTTTTGTATTGTTTATTTTCGCGGGCTATCTCGCTATTGCTCGATACGCCCCGCGTTTCGGGCTATCTCGCTATTGCTCGATACGCCCTCCTGCGCTCGCCTATGTGCGCTGCGCATACGGCTCGCGATCCCAGTCGTTCGAATGTTCACGATGATACTCGCTTTGTCAGTGCTGACCAGTTATTGTTCGACATGCCAGCTCAATGCACAGCGGCCATTCTGGCATTGTTCATTTCCGATACTGCATGTCGGCAGTATCGGAAATGCAAAAGCTATTGAGTAATATCAATTTCAAATATATAGGCTCTTCTCAAATTGTCATACTCACCATTAAATCTTACCTTGGCAAAGATGTAGACGATTCCATTTCGATATCGAATTCCTTCTGTTTCTACATAGCCATTGAATTTTTCAATATCGTTAATGTATAGGGGGGCGTCCTTCTTGCCGCTGAGAGTCGAAGAATCAAACGTGATACTATAGGAGCCGACTTTTTCTCCTGCGTATGTATATATATGTGTCGTTATTGTGCTGATATAGTAATTGTTTCTCGGTTTATTAACTTTAATATTATCTTTAATAATAGGCGCACACGTTTCCTTCTTTTTATCGTTTCTATTGGTCTCTTCACATATTATCTCGCTGACATAAAAGACAAATCCATTGGCCAGCGCTATGCCTTGTGCACTGGGAACGTCCTTGCTATAGGTATTGAGATGTGCGACGGTTGAGAGATCTTTAAGTTGAGATTTGTCAATCGTGTATTTTCTATCAGGGTCGATGTCTGCGATTGCATTTTTAAAACTATTGAGCGTCTTCTCGATGTAAACGGGATAGTCGGTTTGGACTGTTGACAAATTATCTGTGATGTTTGATAGTTTGTAAACCCAGACATGACGAGTCGTTTTAGACGACTGTATTGTTCCGCGAACGGCAATCATGTTATTTTGGTTATCAACGGCAGCTTCAAGATTGACAATTCCCTGGTTATAAACCTTTCCGTTTTGTTTATATTGAGAATAATAATAGTGCGTACCTGGGATTTGTTTGGGACTTTTATTGTACTTACCCTTCTGATCTAATGGAAAACGTGTGAGTATCCTTGATTTTTGGTAACCATGTGTGAATTTATCATCAACCAAAGTACCAAAATTTGCAAACCAGAGGTAGCCCGGTGAACCACTTTCATAGGAAAGATTTTGAGAATGTCCGGCACCGGGCATTTGCAAAACAGGGTCTGCATTATAACTGTGATCGCCTTTGTTGTTCTTATGAACGCAAAATGAGCGTCTCCATGGAGTACCATCTGTTGTTTTACCGTTGTCGCAAACGCGAGAAAAGTAAAAGTTGTCATTATCAATAAAATCAAATCCCTGAGGATCAAATACACCTTTTTGGGCATTATTATCAGAAGGATCACCCAAAACAGGATCCGTTTTATTGCCCTGGATTTGGCCTGCAAAGATTTTAATTTTTTTGGAGTCTTTGAGTGTATTAAAGTTCAAACTGCGCGTTTGAAGGGTGTCTTTGATGTGCTTGTCATTCTTGAGGGAGGCCGTACACGTCGTACTTCCTGCTGTTGTCGTCGATTGAATGGTCAGTAATCCTTTCGATTGATTCCAACTACCTTTTACGGCACTTCCTGTACAGGATAAAGTGATTTCAGGCTTGCACTTACTGCTCGCATTGTTCATCTGGTACTGCGTACCATCGCTGGTTTTAACCCAAATCGTCATGGTGTCAGACGTTCGTTTGCTTGCGTTGGCTTCCGAGGCGTCTTTTAACTTTTTCAGATCCCAACCAGCAATGCTGATATTCGTTGTTTTGCCTGCACTGTTTGTAAAGGGTTTGACGAACCGAATTTGAGTGATGGCCTTACCACCATCACAGGTGACACAATTCCCATCGTCGTTGCAAACGCCTTTACAATTGTTGTCTTTACAGCAGACGCCATTGGGGTTGCAGGATGTTTTGCAGCTGCTGGGGCATGCACATGCCGAGCCATTGGCGTTGCATCCATTTTTGCAAGCGGCTGGGCATGTGCATGTACCGTTCGAAGCATTACAGCCGTTTTGGCAGTTCGTCGGGCATTTGCATGTGCCATCAGCGTTGCAGCCATTTTTGCAGGCGGTTGGACATGTGCATGTACCGTTGGAGGCATTGCAGCCATTCTTACAATTGGACGGGCACTTGCAAGAGCCATCGGCGTTGCACCCATTTGAGCAGGCGGTTGGACATGTGCATGTACCGTTGGAGGCATTACAGCCGCTCTTACAATTGGACGGGCACTTGCAAGAGCCATCGGCATTGCACCCATTTGAGCAGGTGGTTGGACATGTGCATGTACCGTTGGAGGCATTACAGCCGCTCTTACAATTGGACGGGCACTTGCAAGAGCCATCGGCATTGCATCCGTTTTGACATGCCGAAGGACAAGGTACTGCATTGCAGTTGCCACTGGCATCGCAGCCATATTGGCAAGTACCCGGGCATGCGCATGTACCGTTGGAAGCGTTACAGCCGTTTTGGCAGTTCGTCGGGCACTTGCATGTGCCATCGGCGTTACAGCCATTTTGACACGCAGAAGGGCAAGGCGCTGCATTGCAGTTGCCACTGGCATCGCAGCCATATTGGCAAGTATCCGGGCATGCGCATGTACCATTGTCAACGCACCCATGGGTGCAAGTTTCCGGGCACTTGCACGAACCATCAGCATCGCAGCCATTCTGGCATGTATCCGGACACGTCACATCATCCGGAAGGCACGCGCCGTCTGCATCGCAGCCATTCTGGCATGTCTCCGGACACGTCACATCGTCCGGAAGGCACGCGCCGTCTGCATCGCAGCCATTCAGGCACGTCTCCGGGCAAGTCACATCATCCGGAAGGCACGCGCCATTGGTATCGCAGCCATTCAGGCATGTCTCCGGACATGTCACATCATCCGGAAGACACGCACCGTCGTCATCGCAGCCATTCTGGCATGTCTCCGGGCAGGTCGTTTCTTCCGATATGCACTGGCCATTGGTGTCACAACGGTTGTGACATTCGGAAGGACAGCTGACGGTGCCTTCACTTCCGCCGTGCTCTCCTCCGTTATCCCCCGTTTCCGTGTTCGTGCCATGATGTTCGCTGGTTACCCCGTCATCACAGGCAACAGAAAACAGTGATAAGAACACAAACAAGCACACCCATTTGAAAAAAGACTTATCACGCATACAAACGCTCCCGTGCGATCATTAAAGTCATCTATGTTCTGAGCATTATCCATCAGCATATCACATTCGCGCATGCGCACCATACGCATGACGTCGATCGTTGTAATGGTATTTCACAGATGACGCAAGCTCTGGTGAGCATGCGCTGCGCTAAGACCATGGTGACGTGCTGCGCGCCAGACCCACGGTTAAGGGCAAGCACCCCTACGGGGCGCAGACAGTTAAATCGCCAGATACGGCAATCCATTCACGATTTCGATGGTGCGCACACTCAGTTCGATGATGCGTAAAACCAAATCGAGAATATATCTCGGATAATCGTGTTCGCGTGCCCAGCCGTTCGGGGCGTTTATGATGATATGTCTTTTGTCGGTGATGCGCTGTACAGTGATTAAATTATTTTGAAATAATTTTATTGCAATATGCTTGTAATATCGGAATATCATTTTGCACGACATCCCAGGTAATAGTATGATCAATGGTACCATATCGATGGGCAACGATGTTACGCATCAGCTTAATATCACGCCATGGAATATCAGGATTCTCTCGTTTAAAATCATCAGTCAGAGTAGAAACAAGTTCACCAATCTGTAGAATGCAAAGGGAAACAGCATTTTGGTAAACTTTATTATTAAGAAATATCGCCTGATCATTTCCAAAATGCTCCATAGCCTCTGTAATTTGCTGGCAGTAATTGACGATATGTTCCAGTATTCGAATATCTCGATTAGTTTCGTTCATATAATAACATCTCGTCTGGTCGTATTGCTTCCAGAAACTGTTCGTCCATTCCTGCTGTAGAAATAAGATCTACCTTGTTACCGAGTGCTTCTTCCAAATCTCCCAACAAACCGGCAAAACGCAAACCTCGAATCTCTCCCTTGTCGATTCTCAGATCGATATCGCTCTGTTCTGTCGCCTCGCCACGGGCATACGAACCAAACAGATAGACACGTTCCGCGCCGTATTCTTTTGCCAGCCGGCTAACGATTTCTTGTATATCCTGTATGGTGGTCATAATTTCCCCTGGTATTGCCATGGCCCCATACGCATGGCTATTGGCTATTATAGCGGTGTTCGGCAATGAGCGCAAGCGAACCCGAATCCCCTCTACCACAGCTTGCGTTCATGCGCCCCTACGGGGCGCAGACAGTTAAAACGCCAGCACTGGCAAGCCCCTCACGATCTCGACGGTGCGCACACTCAATTCGATGATGCGCAAGACTAAATCGAGAATATACCTCGGATAATTATGTTCGCGTGCCCAGTCGTTCGGGTCGTTCACGATGCCACTCGCTTTATCGGTGCTGACCTGATATTGATCGACCAGCCAGCCTAAGGCACTGCGGGCATGCTGGCATTGTTAATTTATTTGCTTATTATGAATGATTTTGTAGTATTTATCAAAATCTTCTTTCGTATGGATAATTTCCAAGCAATTTTTACAAATGCAATGATAATCTTTTTCAATCGCGCGCCAATCAAGGCTCTGATAATCACCCAAATAACAGTATCTCAAATTTTTCCTGACCTTTCCATGAAAAGTACTGCAATAATTAAATCCACAAATTTCACATGAATTGCCATGCTGTTTACGCAGATATTTCTGAGATGGAGGGTCTAAAAAATCAATATTGCGATATCGATAATCATAAATGCCTATTTTGGATGGCGGAACTATTTTATTGTCATCTGCAAAAAATAAAAAGCATTCATCATCGTCGTATGTATCAAACGTATCATCAAAACGATCCATCATCTGTATCAAATAGACATCGAACAACATATCCAGTTTTGGAGCATCCTTTGCAGGAAATAAACGTCCAGAATGTCCACCGTACCAATCAAAATCCGGAAAATTATCAGTCAAAATCTCAGGTGTAAGGGTCATCGAGTCTGGATGCCCAACGTATTCTAAATCCAAATTCATATAATAGATATCTCTGTCTCTTCCAGACCAGTCCTCATCACGATAAGGTTCTGACTTAAAATAGCCTGACATGACCAAGCCATTCGGTCCTTCCTTGCCGCAGCGGATCATAAAAAAACGATCACCTTTATGCGCTTTTTCATGCTCCCAAACGCTCCAATTCATCGTGGCATAATCAAAATGAGACATCATATTCAGGTAATCTTGAATGCTGAAACTCGAAATAGCCGGATTCCAAAAAAGTATGAATGTATTTTTCATTGTTCCTGCTTCATCGCTTTATAATCATAATCATCTGCGAATTGAATTTTGCCTTTTAAATCTGATAAACTGCGTTTTTTGTGATATTTCTCCTTGAGATAATCGTCGATGAGTTCCTGCTGATCCGTTATATGCCTAAGAATACCGCACAACTCTTCGTGCACATATTGTTTTTTGCGATAGTTGTCGCTTTGAATCAAGTGACGGACATGTTGAAGTAATTGAGACTGCAATAACTCAATTGCACAATCATCCGGCAAGTCTAAAGAAATACTGACAGTCTGAGTTGCCATCGTCGCCTCTTGGTCATGCCATGCGCTCCATACGCATGGCCTTGGTCATTGTAGAGGTGTTCGGAAGTGAGCGCAAGCGCTGTGGGAGATATGCGCCCTGAAAGAACGACAGAATATATGGTTATATGCGGAAATATCTGTCGCCCCGTTGGGGCTAATGGTTGATGGGGTACTTGAATCCCGGGTCTTAGACAATTAATCTTTGGCAGTCACTTCGGTATGCTGTTTACCCCATTGATGTTGGCAGCGTGATATTCGCCATTCATACTGACATCACGGTGGATACGTTTCGTGTGATGCTGTGTTTTGGGGCGTTATAGTTTGTTTTGAAACCAAAATAAGGAAGTATTAGACATAGCGATGGACGAGATTTTGCACTATTGTTCGGGGTACTCAGACTCAATGAGTCCAGTGACATATCGACATCAGCCAATGTTAATGTTAAAAAACAATTTTGCAATTGCGTCCAATTGTGATTTAATCATGGTAAAATCATCATTCAGATTTAGTGTTCTTACATCAATAACATTGCCGCTCATACGATATGTATGTTCTGGATAAACATCCTCATTTGTTCGGGCATATAGAAGCATGCCCGATACCTCATGTGGTGTCCCCAAAAGCTCTGTCTCTTTGTTTTTTACATAAGTAAATATCTGATATAGATTTCCAGAATGAAGTGTATGTTTGTTGTACTGGATTTGGGTGGAATGTGTATAATATTTTGCATCAATAATGAGAATCTTTTCACCGTAAATGAGCATAATATCTGTATTCATCACAGGAAGCATATCGTTCATATCATCATCCAGTTGCCAAAGAATCTGTGAAGCATTGGCTGTAATCTGCGGATATTCTCGGCGATAGTATTCCAAAATAAACTTTTCGTAGAGTCGGTGCATTCGTTGTTCATCAAAATAATCCATCAGTTTGGTGGTGCCATCTTTTTGTGTTTGAATCAATCCTTTGACAATGAGATAGCAGATGGAAATCAGCATGCGATATGTCTGATTGTTGCTGTTGTATTGAATCGTCCAGTCTGTTGTATGTAGATCTGTCTCTTCTACGTCGTTAAAGTATATCAGTAGTTTGCGCAAGTCTTTCTTGCGTGCCTTTGCAATGTCTGAACGAATCAAAATGAGAATTGTAGATTTGATAATACGATTCGGATGGGAATTAACAGAAAATTCATCATGTGTGCAAACTATTTGATTCTTTTGAAGGGATTGTGATCTGATGGTTTCTGAAATATCAATTCTTCCTCGAATCGTCGACATTTGCTCTGTTTGTTGAATATAATCACGGTATAAACCGCGTTTGATTTGAATACCGATTCCTCTTATAAGAATTTCTGCGCACAGATCCGCCGTATTATTAAAGTCTTCAGTGGCAATGCTGCGATATCCCTGCTCATGTAATACCTGGAATGCATAGGCGAGCATGTAATAGATGTTCTGTATGCGGATCACAGAATGGCTCTCCTCAGATTTTCAGACCATGTTTTAGCTTTAGCGCGATCATCAAACCAATATTCTTTCAATAATGGAATGATTTCATATTCAACAATACTTTTTAATACTTGTTCAGTTACTTCTTTCAAATCACAGAAATAACTGTGACCAATGCAGAAACCATCCCCGAGAGAATCGTCATTTGCAATGGTCTCATTAAGGCCTTTTATGCAATGTATCAGGTGGTCGAATTTTGGATTATCCAAATTGGATTGATATGTCCTGAATCCATCAGTATCAAATCCTGGTTTCATCTCATAGAATGCAAAACGGCGTCTCAATGCATAGTCGAGCATTGCAAGACTTCGATCTGCCGTGTTCATCATGCCAATAATATAGATATTTGGGGGTACTGAAAACTCCTCATCGCCATAAAGTAACCTGAGTTTGTAACCACGCTTATCGTTTTCGATGAGCATAAAAAGTTCACCGAAAATTCTGCTTAGATTGCCGCGATTGATCTCATCAATGATGAAGAAATAATCATTATCACTATCGATTTCAGCTTTTTTGCAAAACTCATAAAACGGTCCGTATTTGAGTTCGAATCCGTTTTCAGAGGGCCGAAACCCCATGATGAAATCTTCATAAGAATAACTTTGATGAAATTGAATCATCATTACGCGTGTAGGTGCTTTAACCCCCATGAAGGAGTAAGCCAGCCGCTTTGCGGCAAATGTTTTACCAACGCCTGGAGGACCGGATAGAATCACATTTTGTTTATTTTGGATGAGTCCTTTCAAAGTCTGGTATTCCATTTTGCTCATGTAGACATCATCAAGGAAATCTTGATCATCATAGGATGGATATTCATCTGCAACTTCTTCAAAATCCTCTGTGTAATCGTCTTCAAACAGGGAATTCAGTTTTTCAACACAATCTGTATAAGAAGTAATGTCCGTAAGTGTCTTCAATGGCGCTATTCCAGGATACGGCCACTCGCCTTTATACGTCCACCTGACTTTGCGTATATGTTTATGATGAGCTCGTGTCTCGTCGAATTCATATTCCGATGTAACAATGCCTCGACCAATAACAGTACGTCTTCCTTTTTTGACAACTACAACATCACCGGGTTTAATCACATTAGAAAAATGCCAAGTCATGTAAGCTGCATGCGTAAAAGCTAAATCCGGATCGATATTTCTTTTCATGGCTTGAATCATTTTGTCTTTAGAGGTGTACTGCTTTAAATCACCGATCTCATCCCATCCGATCGTCATGATTCCGTTTTCATAACACTCCTCCCAATATTTTGCGTTTTCACCGGGAGAGTAGAGCCAGTAGTGCGTTGTCTGCACATCTGCGTCTGGCATGGCTGTCCTAGTTGTTTCCGGTTTGGTTTGACCAAGGCTGGCTTTGTTGTTCACAAATGGAAGAGAGTTATTAATGCCTTTGTCTTCTTGCTTAAATTGATTGTTTTCTATATTTACCAGCTCAGAATAGCGCCATGCTTCTGAGCTTAACTCCATGAAATTATGCATTTCACTAGTATTGTTTTTTAAATAATCTCGCATTTTTGCGATGATTTCCAAATATGTTGATGCATTAAATGAATTGTTTTTAATTATCGGAAGCGTCTTGACGAACGATAATGGCAATTTGCCCGATTCGTAGAGATACCATCTGTTTCGGCTATCAAGATTGAGGAAGGTATCCGGAGCAATCCAGTATAACCCCATCGTGATTTTGGCGATTGCATTTCCTTTCATTTGGATTGCACGTTCAAAAGCATCGGAGAAATCATTTCGTGTATTTGTTGAATGAGTGTAAGCGTATGTCAATGCCGTATCGAATAGTCTCCAGAGTATGTTGATGTCTTCATCATCCCGGTTTCCGATAAATCGATAAAAAGTTGCATTCTGGTTGTTTAAAACTGGTATACTTTCGAAATTAACGGGAACCTGTGTCGATACTTTGAATAGATTTTTGATTGAGATGATTATCTTTTTGCGATTATCCTCTTTTATGCCCTTATTGAAGAGACCAAACACTGTGAATGGATCGATGTCCACGAGTTGATTGTCTTTTTCTATTGTGGGCATATTTAACCCGGTATCCGAAAAAATTTGTTTTACCTTTGCTATCAATTCAGGACGATTGTTTTTATATTCCTGAAGTCTCAACGCGAGCTCTTTGTAAAACTCCACCCAATCAAACGTGTTTAGTTTTGTTTCTTTCATATTGCTCGGCTCCAATATCTATGTGCAGTAATTCTGCTTCTTGTTTATATTGCGTTGAGCACCTAAGCCCACTTATCAGATATCTGATATTCTATTTATATTACTTCGATGGATGGCCGTGGCGAATGGATTTTTCGCGCTTTGCTGCGGCGTTGATAGCTTCGAGCGGGAGTGCGACTTCGATGAGTTTTTTATTCGGCATGGGAGGCTCCTAAATGTAAACGATGCACGGTTCTTCGTATCCGGGAATTAGAGCGTCATGAGTTAAAAGCATCATGATTTTTTTCCCTCAAACCATGAAGCAATCATTTCGTTATCTTCGTCAATATCGTCAGGACAAACAAATTTACCTTTGGCAATACCGGGTTTCCTTGCAACTGCTTTGTGTTGTGGCTCGCTTTCCTGGTTATTGATACTTTTTAAGAACTTTACAAGAAGCAAAAGTGTGTCTTCTGTCAATTGGTCAATCTGTTTGTATGCATCTTTTCTGAGTGCGGCGATTGCAGGACTATCCATGGTACATATCTCCTTGGGCTTCAAAAGCGCGACGTAATGGCTCCAGGTCAATTTTCCAGACACTGTCTGGAATTTTTGATAGAGGAGAAAGAAGCGTCGCATTGCGAAAATATTGCTCTTCCCAAATCCCTTGCCATAGCGCTCTGTCAGGTCGCGGGAAAGGCGTTTTAGCAATTCCGTTCCGTATTCTGCACGTTCATTTCCCTTTTGTTCGTATTCGACGATTTGTCTGCCGATTTCCCAGTAGGTCTGCACCATAGCGGCGTTGACTGCGGCGGCAGCACGGGAACGGCCTTGGGTCAGGGCATTGCCGACATTCTGGAGCAGGGCGTTGTAAGCGTCTGTTTTTGGGGTGATTGCTGGGTTATCCATGGTACAAATCTCCTTGGTCTTCAAAAGTGTGACGTCATGGCGGTCCACTACCAAGCTGGCTTGCCTGTTTCGATCATGCTGTCGATATCGGCAAAGGCGTTTTCGATGGCTTCCTGATGATACATGAAGTAATTGTCCATGATATAGGGCACGAGATTGTGTGCGTCCCAGAGGCGCATGACGTCTCCAGATGCCATATCCTTGTGTTCGGCATAACATTCAAGCAGATAGCTGAAAAACTTAAGTTCGTCAGACATATCAGTCCTCCCTGATATAGACCGAATTTCGGGGATCGCCTGTAACTTTTTCGGCTTCCCACATATCAAATAATGCTGCCGGACCAAATTCCCATAACTCACATTCTTTATCTTCAAGCATTTTATGGGTTTCAGAAGTTACAAATTGTCGAAAAGCTTCCAAATAGTCATACTGATATTTTTTAACTATCATTTGCGTCACATATCGATCATAATAATCAAGCAATTCTGGGATCATGGATTTATGGTTGTGAAAATTCATCTCAGAACCTCCATAAAATGCAGGCAGTTTAATGCAGCTTCCGTTTTAAAACAGTACTGATCCTTTAACTTTTGCGGCAAAAGCATTTCAATTGCCATGTGTGCTTTAATTTGTCCACTTAGATATAGACCGAGTGTTGTCATGGTCTGGTCATCCGCAACTGGTCCAAAAACGACATCCCAGTCATTTTCAATAGATTTTAGGTGCCTATTATCAAAAACATACTCCAGCCAATCTTCATCCATCTGAAAAGAACGAATTTTTAACAAGTTCCATTGGGAGATATCAACATTAAATGCGGATACCGTTGGCGTACCTGTTTGGCGACGCTTAGTGACTCGAACGGCCCAGTGCGATGCTTGCTCTAAATCACTTGTCAGATAAAAACCGCTACCAAAATCAGTAGGTCTCTGCTGATTAAGCAGCCGTGGCTGTCTGACCTCAATATTGCTGCCGTGATAGAGAATCATGCGTTTACTCCGAGTTATTTTGCTTAGTCGGTTGTTGTGGGGGCAGAACCGCCATTAGAGGACATTTTTGCACACCCGATGACCATTGTATCACAAGAATGGCAAATATGCATTGCACTTAGTGGTGCCGGGCGTATCGCAGATAGCGCGCGTCAGCGAGCGTATTGGCCGCAGCGCGGCCAATAGCGAGCAGAGACGTCGTGACACGTCTCTATGAAAATAGCCCGCGTATTGCGCAGCGATAGCGGGCGTCAGCGATCGTATTGGCCGCAGCGCGGCCAATAGCGAGTGTCGTGACACGTCTCTATGAAAATACGCGGACGTCAGCGATCCTTTTCGGGGGTGTCGAGGTGGAGTGCGGACTGGATGTCGTATCGGTTTTCCCTCTGTCATTATATTGCTGCATGCATTAAACTCATGTCGGCGAAAAACCGGTATGGTGACGATAAACCATTGAGACATGCCTGAAGGATGACGAAATGATAAAGATAGAAAGTGAACGGTTGGTTCTGTCCCCGATAAATGAGAGTGATCTGCAAAAACTCCTGGATAATGAGCCGGATGCCGAATTAAAACAAGCATATACTGAGATGCTGCAAGGTTGTATAGATCATCCGAATCAAAGAATATGGTTTACAGTATGGTTTATTGCGCTCAAAAGTCAGCCCGGTACGATTGTCGGTGATTTGAGTTTTAAGGGGCTGAATGCGGATGGCATGGTCGAAATCGGCTATGGTCTGAGAGAAGGATTTTGCGGAAACGGCTATATGACCGAAGCTGTGAAGACGATATGTGAATGGGCTATATCACAGGAAGGCGTGACCAGAATAGAAGCGGAAACGACTGCGGAAAACAGAAAATCACAGCGAGTTTTGTATTCTGCAGGTTTTATTTCGACCGGAGAATACGGAGATGAGGGGCCGCGCTTTATCTATAGATATTGTGAAAGTGTGCGCAGTGCATACGAAGTTTTGGAGCTTGAACCGACGGGTTCAGGCTATGATCTAAAAAAGCAATTCCTGATTGATGGTCAAGTCCGGTATTTGTATTATGCGGAAATGCCGGATCGCTGCTATATCCGCGGCTGGAGTGTATATGAAATCAGCGAATCCAATTATCGTAATAACAAGTGCGAACCGGCAATACGATATATTGGATCTTTTTCCGGAGAAAATGACCGCAGGGCAAATTTTGCCGTGTATCGTGCATTGAAAGAAGGATTATATATTAAATCGAAATGGAACTATAATTATGGTGATATCTGTCTGGTAAAAGATCTGGGTATAAAGAAACCATTATTGGAATATGAAAATATTTATAACGACTATTATGAAGTAAAATTGGTTGATGATTCAACGCATTATCTTTTTCGTGATTTTGGTTTTATAAACATTTTGGGGGAGGGGAGTGTCAATGTCGTCGGCTGGTATGAAATCAGCAAAGAAACATTTAATGCGCGCGACAACGCGCCTCGGGGAATTCCGCAATACATACGGTATTTGGGAAAAATCCCCAGTCCATCCGGGTATAGCAGTGACTGGAGTGAAAAAGAAAAAAAAGCGTTATATAAGGCATTGACGTCGGATGTATCCATCTATCCTTATGTGAGTAAAAATAATATTGTGCTCAAATCGGGACAATGTGCGCTGCATGAGCCATTTGAAGTCTCGGAAAGTGTTTGCGATCATGACAGCAACGACAAATATAACTACTCAATCTGGAAAGTTCTTCTCGATGGAAAAGATATCATTTATCTTTTGCTGATTCAGGCCAGGGAGGGGGACAAATCTGTCAAAATCTACGAAATTGGTGAGAATCAGCTGCAGAATGAATATATATGTCATTACAATGCCAATGGATCGGACTTGAGACTCATCTGGGAAATCGATGACAGCCCGGACAGACGGGAAAATATTTTTCGTCACTCCAATGTTTACCATTATCAGATTGCAAGTGAACCGATATACGGGGGGATTCCGCTGAATGAAGCGCTTGATGCCCCAATTGAGTACATTCGTCTGGTTTGTACATTGCCGGATACACCGGATGTTTTTTCGAAAGCGTTTTGCAAACACATGTATAAAGTGCTTAGGAATCGATAAATAATGTAAATCATAAAATACGGATTTGTGCGTATTTTCCTATTCAGGCGTTTGGGCTGTATATGACGATGTTTGCGTGGTCGGTGTTGTGACTGGATGGCGCATTTGCTGCGTATAATATAAACGCCGCGTATGCCTTTGGCATAGCGGCGTTTGAGCGAGCGTATTGGCTGCAGGCCAATAGCGAGCAGAGACGTGTCGTGACACGTCTCTGGCGCACCGTATGCCGCAGGCATAGGTGCGCACACCAAAACAAATTCAAATCCTAATTAAGGATGCGGAAATCGCGGATGGGCGTGATGCCGTCGTCCAGTTCGGGCGCATCCGGCCTGTGCTGCGTCAGCAAGAACATCGACGTGGCGCCGGGGAAATTCTTCTGGAACAGATTGCTGTTGGTCGGTTCATTTTCGAAGATGCCCACCACTTCGCCCAGGCGGTCGAGATAGGCTGCGACTTCGTCTTTGAACATGCCATCGTCCTGATTGAAGTCCTTTTTGGTCATCGTCATGGTGCCGACGACGCCCACCGGGAAACCGCACATGCGCAGCGTCTGCGTCAGACCTACGAGCATGTTGACGTCGCGCCCGGTCAGGTAAATCACCGTGGCGCCCGCTTCATAGACGTCGCTGACGAACTTTTTCGCTCCGGGAAGCGGCACATCGTATTGCTGATAGTAGTCGGTGAAGAAGCGCTTGGACCATTCGGCCTTGATAAGCTTGATTTCGTTTTCGTCCGTGACGCCCAGGCATGCCAGCGAATCCTCCGGGCCATACTGGTAATTGTCCAGGTTGTTGATTTCGCCGTTTTCGACCGCCATGACCAGCTGAGGCAGCTGGTCGTAAAACTGATCGGCAATCTGGCGAAAGATGTACATGGTTCTGGGACGGTTGTCGAACAGCGTTCCATCCAGGTCGAAGATGACGACAGAAGAGGCCTGGCGCTTCGTCTTGACGTGAATTCTGTCGAGAATGCGCTGCAGATGAAGGTTCTGGCGGTCCTGGTCTTTCTTGGTCCAATTGGTCAGTACGGTCTTGTCGGCGTTCATGTGAGGTTCCCCTTCAAAATGGTTATCCAAAAGGCGTTTCTCAGCCCACGTTGGACGATATTGTGAGGAAGGTTGCATGAATTGTCAACATTGTAATCTGATATCTGTGGGGGCCGCTATCTGCGATATGCGGCACCCAAAGATATATATTTATATATGTTGACGCGTTATGGAATTATTCGACATTAAACTTGCCGATGGCGTTTCGATCCCTGGCATTGTCGAGGCGCAGACACATCGTTTCGCTCTTTTGTTCGGGGCGTCCCCAGTTGGTGTAGAACGTTATGGTGATGGTTGCAGGCCCGACGAGTTTTTGCTGATGTGAAGCAAAATAGTGGGTTATCACTTCGTAAGTGCCCTTGGGGGCAACTTTGTGAAGGAATTCTTCTGGGCCGTATCCTCTCGTCACGTCATGACTGAGGAATGCACCGGTACTGGAATGGTGATGACCATAATAGATTTTTTCGCCGCTGGGGTCGACGACATGCATATCGATGTCGGTGTCGTCGGCGTCCCAGGAGATCATGATGCGCAGATCGGTATCGAGATTTTTGGCGAATTTATTCTCGAACCTTGGAATTTCGGGTGCATCGTCGTTCCATTGCTGACGATTTGTCCATGCTATCAGTTCGTTGAGCTCTTCGAGCGCGATGACAGCAGTCCAGACGGCGTCATTGCGTTGCCATGGTGTAAATGCTGCTTTATGGAAAAGTTCGAGAGCTTCCTGAATATCGGCAGCACTGTGGTTCTGTTTTCCGCGCATTGTGAGAGTCAGGGCGAGTTCTCGCCATGATGTAACTTCGTCGCCGCGCAGTTTGGCGACTTTGCGCAGAATCATGATGGCTGTATCGTACTCACCGGCTTCGCGCAGGCGCCATGCATAGATGCGCAGTACGGCAACGTCGTCGATTTTGAGTTCCGACAGGTTCGACAGAATGCGAACGGCGAGTTGGGGCTGCTTTTCGCGGAAGAAAAGGTTTGCGCAGTCGAGGAAGAATGCAGGGCTCTGGGCATATTTTTCGCGCTGACGCAGGTATTCTGCATAGAGCGATTCGGACGTTTTGTAGACGGTGTATGCATCTTTGATGGCTTGCAGGTAGGGAGTTTTCGGGTCCCAGGCTTTGACCATGATGGAAGCTGCGGCATAGTTGTTTTGATCTGCATGTCTTCCCGGCAGTCCTCCCGATATATTGCTTCGCGCTGCGCCGCCACTTGACCCAAGGTTTGCTGAGCGGCTAGCGCCTCCGCCACCCCCGCCTCCTGGGCCAAAACCGCCGGCACCGAAGCCACCCAATCCTGCGCCTACTCCGCCAGCGCCGGTGGCGTCAAGGCCATATCCTGCTGTTGCAGCATTGGCGTTGGCATCAAATGATGACCAGTCCAGATTATCCAGATCAATGGCTGAATTTGCATCGAGCATCGAATTCATCGGGGTTGACTCCAAAAGCAATCCTTGTTGCTGGTTCGGATTTGGATTTCTTCGATGACCTGATAATGCAGCCATGAGGTCACTTTCTTCTTCGGCAGGCTCTTGAGCAGGGGCTTCTTCAGCTTCCGCCATAGGCTCTTCTTCGTCAAATGGGTCTTGGTTTTTATTATTATTATTATTTGGAATGGGATTATTCCACCAGTTCAGGCGCTCATTCCATTCATAGGTGAGATCGCGGAGCCAGTTCTTCTCTGCGAAGACCCTGTCCTCCTGTCTCTGACTTTCGGAGCGACGGCGTGCGTGCCATTGAACATTCAGTAGGTGAAGAGATTCCGGTGGCTCGATGTCGTATCTGAGCCATTGGTCGAGTCGCTCGAAGACGATCAGACTTGTCACCGGGCTTACAATCGAAAAGCGGCGTCCGAGAGCGAGGAGCTCTTCGCGGTTATCATCAGCCCTGGGGGAGAGTTCATCCACCCGTCGTGCAGCCCATGCAGAGGCAATGGTTCTGCCTCCTGGAACGTTGTTGGTATTGAATGTTACAGGGATTTTGCGGCCGTCCGAAAGCAGAATGGTTGCGTTGGGATTGATTTCCGTCATGCGGCCGACAACTGTGATGCGACCTGAGGCAGGGATTCCGATGCCCTGGATATTGCTCAACCCATCGCCTTTTACGGCCGAAACGACGGGCTGAGGCAAGAGGATCTGTTTGACAGCCTCTTCGCCGTTGATGATATCGAGATTGATTGTATGACCGCCGCAGATATGCCGCATGGACGGAATATCGTGTGCTGCGCCGGAAATCAGTGCAACAGAAGAGGTTCCGAAGTCAGGCAATGCGCCTGTCATCGTATCTATTCCATCGGTAAAGAAGAGCGTCGGGCCATCGAAATTTTGTTTGGCGATGGCTTCGAGCGGAGCAAAATCCGTGCTGCCGTCGTAGGGCAGGGAATTGAGTTTTGTAATGAGTTCGGTGCGTGAATTCAGAGTTTGCACGGGTTCGAGTGCATTTCTGAAAACGTGCAGTTCGTAGGTGGCGGATTCCGGCAGGCTGTCGATGAGTTTTCTGGCGGCTGCAATATCGTCTGGCGTTCGGCTTCCCGAGGCATCCCAGATGATGCGCCATTTGTTCGGCATAGCAGGCATCGCCGGAGGCTGTGCTTCTGCAGTCTTTACACTTGCCGAAAAGAAGATATCGCCCATGTCGGCTTCGATGGCTGTAATGACATCGGGCAGTGCGGGCATCGCGACGAGTATGTTTTCTTTTGGAGTGACGTTGGTATCGTGCGATTCGACGCGCCATACGGCTTCTGCCGATTCGAAGCGTTTGTCGCCCAGACCGCCGACGGCGGGCGCAGGCATACCGGATGCGACCGAAATGGTGATATCGCGCTGAGACAGTTTTGTTTTGGGCATTGGAAGGGCGAGTGCTGCATCGCCATTGGGTGCGATGGCCAGCGGCGTCGTATAGACGACGCGGATTTGGCGCTTACCTCGTCCCATAATCGGATAAATGCGTGTGCGATAGGCATTGCCTTTAATCTGTTCGACGAGACCGGGATCTACGCCCATTTTGACTTCGTTTTCGAATGCAATGCGGGCTTTATCCTTTTCGACGACAGCGCCATCGACCATAATGCCATTCACATCGATGGCATAGCCTGAAATCACGGCACCATCGGGCAAAGGGAATTCCAGCTCACCCTCGAATACGCGTCGGTTCGGATTATAGATGGTAAATTCGGTTGAAACCTCTGCAAACATGCCATTGACGCGGGCATCGACCTTGTAGGACTGAATTTGAGTAGGTTTTTCACCCTTATTCAGATCCTGCACGGCAACGTTCAACAGCCGAATGTTGTTTATGAGCGCCAGTGTTTCGGGAGCGATGTCTTCAATTGTCGTCGGTGACGGAGCACCGCAGTTTCCGCCTGGACATGGCAAAACGACGGGGTCACCGCATTTCCCGGTGAAATCATTACATTCAAGCGAACAGTTTTTTGTGCTGCACGTTGAACAAACGCCCTGCCAGCAAACACCTTTTTGTCGCAGAGTGCAATCGTTGTCGCTCATGCATTCCATGCATTTTCCCGTTTTAATATTGCATTTTCCGGTGTCACATGCATGTGAGTCATCACAGGAAACGCATGCATTTTCGCTGCAAACCGGTCTTCTAGGGTTTTTGCAGTCCTTGGATGACAGGCAATCGACGCACCTTTGGGTTGCCGGATCCCAGAGGCCCTTTTCGCAGGGAACGACTTCATCCCTAGGGGGTTCTTCGGGTGGTTTCTGAGCAGTCGCTTGCTCTTGATCGGTTGTCTGGACATTCTTTTGAGTACATCCGACAGACAAAATTGCGGCAAAAGCGAGCAATAAACAGGTTTTCTGATTGAGATTGTTAAAAATACAGTACTGCATATACAACTCCATGGGTTGAACAGGGGTAAAAAATAACTTAAGCGTTACCTGAACTTAAGCGGAAGAATTAATTCTCTTTTAAATCTTTCTTATTGCAATTCTCAGAATGAAGCATTTGATGAAAGATGTCAAGCTCAATAATTTTTTTTGGCAAAGTATGGCCAATGTAGCTTTGAGCATTGAGCTTTGAGCTTAGAGAGGTTGGCAGCATTTATTTGGCTAAAACCAGACATTTGTGGGCAATGATTACGGTTTGCCGCATAGAGCTGATAATAAAAAAGCTGCGTATTGCGCAGCAATAGCAGCTTTGCGGTGCCGTATCGCGCAGCGATAGGCACTGCGGCGAGCCGCAGCGACGCGCGGCCCGTGCGTCGCAAGGCGAGTTTCATTAATAATAATTATTTCACCGTATATTCGCCGACGACGACCTTGTCTCTGGCTTTGTCGAGGCGCAGGCTCATCGTTTCACTCTTTTGAGTGGGCCGGCCCCAGTTTGTATAGAACGTAACTGTTATCGTCGCAGGACCGACGAGGCTTTGCTGATGCGATGCGAAGTAATTGGTCGAAACGGTGTATTTTCCTTTTGGAGCGATTTTGTGGAGGAACTCTTCGGGGCCGTAGCCTGTGGTGACGTCGTGACTGATGATCGCGCCGGTGCGAGAACGCTGGTGACTGTAATAGACCTCTTCGCCGCTCGGTTCGAGGACGTGCATGTCGATGTCGGTGTTGTCGGCATCCCAGGTCATCATGATGCGCAGGTCTGTGTCGAGATTTTTCTCGAATTTATTGTCGAATTCCGGGATACGCGGGGCTTCGCCATTCCATTTTTCGCGGCGTGTCCAGGCGATGAGTTCGTTGAGTTCCTCGAGCGCGATGATTGATGTCCACATGGCGTCGCTGCGTTCCCACGCAGAGAAGGCGGTTTTGTGGAAGAGTTCGAGGGCTTCCTGAATATCGGCAGCATTGTGATTGGCTTTGCCGCGCATAGTGAGGGTGAGTGCCAGATCGCGCCAGCTGATGGCTTCGTCGCTGCGGATTTTGGCAACTTTGCGCAGAATCAGGATGGCTGTGTCGTAATCGCCGGCTTCGCGCAGACGCCATGCATAGATGCGCAGCATGCCCACGTCATCGATTTTGAGTTCCGAGAGGTTAGATAGAATGCGAACGGCGAGTTGTGGTTGTTTTTCGCGGAAGAAAAGACCGGCACAGTCGAGGAAGAATGCCGGGCTCTGGGCGTAGTTCGCGCGCTGGTTCAAGTATTCCTTATAGAGCGATTCGGGTGTCTTATAGACGGCGTAGGCGTCCTTGATGGCCGTGATGTAGGGCGTTTGCGGATCCCAGGCTTTGACGGAGATGGATGCACTGGCTTCGCGTGGGTTGGCCAGCAATCCTGCAGATTGAGCGGCAGCCTTAGCACCGCCTGCTGCTTTGGCTGGGGCTTCGTCCATTTCCGCCTCTTCTTCTGCTGGTTCATCCATCATTGCGGCTGCCATCGGTGCATCTTCGCGAAGGAGTTCGGCTTCCTCGCGAACGTCGTCATCTCCGAACAATTCGAGAAGTCCGCCTCTTCCTCGACCTGCTTTCTTCTTTTCCACCACTTTGGGAATCGGATCGTTCCACCAGGCGACGCGTGCATTCCATTCGCGGGTGAGCTGTTGAATCCAGTTTTGCTGCTTTCGCAGGTTTTCGGCCTGAATCTGGCCTTCGGATGGGCGCATGTCGAGCCATCGTGCGTGGATTTCGGTGAGGGATTCCGGGGGTTCGATGTTGTACTGCAGCCATTGATCGAGACGTTCGAAGACGATCATGCTCGAGACGGGGCTGACGATTGAGAAATGACGGCCCAGAGCGAGGAGTTCCTCTCGGTTGTCGTCGGCGCGCGGCGAGAGTTCATCGACGCGGCGCGTGGCCCAGGCCGCAGCGAGCGTTTTGCCGTTGGGGATGGCGGTCGATGCGAACGAGACGGGAATGCTGCGGCCGTCGGTAAGTTCGAGGGTCGCCTGGGCGCTGGGACTTTGGAGGCGTCCGAGTACGGTTACGCGGCCGCTGGCCGGCAGTCCGATGCCCTGGACATCGCTGATTCCTGTGCCCTTCAGGGCAGAGACGACGGGCTGCGGGTTTAGAATCTGCCTGACTGCATCGTCGCCGTTTGTGATATCGAGATTGAGCGTTCGACCGCCGCAGATGCGGCGCATCGAAGAAACATCGCGGGCTGCGCCCGAAAGGACGGCGACGGAAGATGCGCCAAATTCCGGCAATGCGCCGTTCATCGTGTCCATGCCGTCGGTAAAGAAGAGGGTCGGGCCGTCGAATTTGTTGGCTGCGATGGCTTTGAGCGGATCGAAATCGGTGCCGCCGTCGTATGCGAGCGAATCGAGTACAGCGATGAGTTCGGCGCGGGAATTCAGATTTTGTACAGGTTCGAGGGCATTGCGGAACACATGGAGTTCGTATTGCGCGGCTTCGGGCAGGCTGTCGATGAGCTTTCGCGCAGCGGCCACATCTTTGGGAGCGCGGCTTCCTGAGGCATCCCATATGATGCGCCATTTCTGAGGCATGACTTCCTGCTGTGCCGGTACAGCTGCGCTCACTTTGGCGCTCACAGCAAAGAAGACATCGCTGCCGTCCTGTTCGACGCTCGTGAGAACGTCGGGCAGATTCGGCATTGCGACGAGGACATTCTCGGTCGGTGTAATGTCGGTATCGTGTGATTCGACGCGCCACATGGCTTCAGCCGATTCGAAGCGCTTGTCGCCCAGACCGCCGACGACAGGTGCGGGCATTCCACTCGCTACAGAAATGGAGATATCGCGCTGTTTTAGCTTGGTTTTGGGCATCGGGAGCGCGAGTGCTGCGTCGCCGTTGGGGGCAATCGTGAGCGGCGTCGTATAGGTGACGCGCACCTGTCGCGTGCCCTGGGCGGGGATTGGATAAATGCGAGTGCGGTAGGCGTTTCCTTTGACCTGCTCGACGAGGCCGGGATCGATGCCTTTCTTGACTTCGTTTTCGAATGCGATGCGTGCTTTTTCCTTTTCGACGACGCGTCCATCGACCATTACGCCATTGACATCGATGGCATATCCAGAAATGACGGCATCATCGGGCAGCGGGAATTCGAGCTCGCCTTCGAACACGCGCATATTCGGATTAAAGACCGTAAACTCGGTCGAAACGACGGCGTACATGCCGTTGACGCGTGCATCGACTTTATACGAGCCGATTTCGGTGGGCTTTTCGTCCACTGTCAAATCGCGGACATTGATAATCAGAATGCGGGCATTGTTGCCGATGGCAATCGTGCCGGGATCGATGGGGCCGCCGGGAGATGGGGCACCGCAGTTTCCACCGGGACAGGGCAGGGGATCTGCAGATCTGCATTTGCCCGTGAGTGCATCACATGTCTGTGTGCAGTTCGTCGCATCGCATGCGGAACAGACACCCTGCCAGCAAACGCCGCGTTCGCGCAGCGCACAGTCTGTGTCGGCCAGGCATTCGACGCATTTACCTGTGTTCAGGTCGCACTTGCCGTTGTCGCATGCGTGGGCTGCATCGCACGGAATGCACTTTTTATCGCTGCAAATCGGCTTTTCGGCGACCTTGCAGTCGGTTTCGATCAGGCATTCGACGCAGTCGCCGGTTGCCGGGTCGCATACACCCTCGACGCAGGTAATGATCTTGCCCGCCGGATGGCATTTGTCAGAATTATCCTGTCCCGGTGCCGCAGGTGTCGCTTGATCAGGTGCAGGCAGATTCGATGGCTGAGGCGGCTTTTTATGGTTGCATCCTATCGCCAGAACTGCACAAACAACGCACAAAATACCTATATGGCGACAATATCCCAATTCATGTTTACCCATAACAACCTCCTATCAAAAAAAGATGAACATGGCATACAATATACCACATTAGAGGTTGTCACAATTGGGATTTATGGGGCAGCATAATTTGATGGCGATTATCCCTAAGGAACCTCTGATCAATTGGCCCCTTTTCCCCATCCCCTTTCCCCAATGGGGCAAGGGGAGTAGTTTTTACAACACAGTTTGGTCGCACCAGACAATTATTCAGAGATTCCCTAAAGAACCTCTGAATAATTAATTCTATATTTCTGAAGCCCGCTTCACCTCGCCGTTTACGGAGAGGGAGCTGTGGGGCAAGAACGTAGAGTCGCCCCTTCAGGGCTAAAACATTGGGGGTAATCACCTTTCCCGGGGTTGCGCTCACACTCCACCCCGTGCTGTACTCTTATCGCCCTTTCAGGGCTTAGCCCCACAAACATCCAGCCCTTGTGCTGGTGGGATAGGTCAATTGATCAGACCTTCCCTAAAGCATCTTCGATACTTTTTCCCTGCAGTCCAGAGCGCGTATCTCAGCTTTGGCTTCGCAGGATCTTTCGCATGCAGTTTCGGCTCTGCCGGAAAGGTGATCGCATACTTCGTCGCAGGCTTCTTCGATGACTTCATGCTTTGCATCTTCGATGGATCTGGCATCTTCCGTGACGCGGTAAGTATTGCCGTCATATACGATTTCGGCCGTACAAATCAGTACGTCATCGTCGGCGAAAGCGCAGGCGGCTGCGGATACCAGCGAAATCAAAAGGACAACGGTGAATGTAAAACAATTCTTAAAATGCAGCATAAAAGACCTCCCAACGACTGGCTGTGGTTCATTCGCATGTCAGTAATGATGCGGGCGGCGAACAAAGTTTACGTTCGGCATCGAAATGCGCACACGCATTGTGCCGCTTATAGCAATTGATCTTCATGCAGACAAATCATTTTATGTAAACAAAATATTATGCATGAAAATCAATGATTTGTGTGACAGAACGGCAGAAGCCGCGTATGGCAAAGCCGTTCAGCAGAACGGTTTTGCCATAGCGGCTTTGGCCCTGCGTATCGGCGCAAGTCGATAGCAGGGCATCACAACATTAAGAATAAAGGGAGCTGTCATGGATTGTGTTCGATATAATATATACAAATATGTGAACAGCAGCCTACAATATGAGTCGGTGTTTTATCAATACTTCGCGCTTTTGTCCCGAGCTGCTTCGAACGATTCTCATGATGATTCCTGTTCCCGGTACAAAAAAGCGCGATTCACGGCCTTCTTCGATAGAACCGAATATTTCGTATGCGCCTGAAAATGCGCCGCCGGGAACGGTAATGGGATCTTTATGAAAAGCCCGGACTTCATATCGGGCATAGTTATCTTTTTGTCCAGCGACGCTCCATTTCTGACCCACTTCTATGGGAAGTACAAAATAAGGCGTCTGCCGCATGATATATCCCAGCAGATAGCTGATATTATCTGCATTATTGCGGCAATCCCGCATGCAGGGCAATATCATGTGCGGTGTGACCAGCCAGCTGAAGTGAGAGATGCTGGTGGTTTCTGTTTCAGGCTGAGAGGGATCGAATAACGTGCGCTCGAAGGATACAATCCAATAACCCTGACGATGAACGATATCGGTTATCATGTCAGTGATTGTGGTTTCGGCGGTATCTGCTGCGGGCTCCGTGGCTGATCCCAGCGTCTTTTCCAGCCGGTATTTCCAGTAATTGCCGACCTCGAGCGGCATAGGGTAGTGTTCGCTCGTCAGGAGGTCGGTTTTCAGGTGCATGCCGGCTTCGAGGAAAAGCTGCAGGGTTTTGTCGAGTTCGATGGGCTGGGCAATTCGCCATCCCTGCGGCGTTCTGACGATTTTGGGCACGCGGATAGTAAATACCTTGTCCGTATCGATGAGTTCTATGCGCAGTTCATTGCCCCAGTGCTGAACGAGTTCATCCAGTTCCGGCTGGGCAATTTTTCCGGCCAGATTGCGGCCTTTTCCGAGTCGGAATTCCGCCAGTCTGAGTCGGGTGGAAAGACCGCCGATGGGTTCTTCCGCTTCGAGAGACGGCGCAAAAAGCGTCCAGAGCAGTTCGCTTTTTCTGAGAATTTCGGAAGCCTGTTTTTCCGCTGCATCTTCCTGCATATGGATCAGTGCCGCATATTCTGAACCCGAGATGAACATGGATTCATAGGCACTTCTGTCATGATCGATGAGTGCATGAAACAATGCATATCCGAGATCTTCGGGGGCAATATTGATCATGACGGGCGGGGGAACCGCTTCGTCTTCGGTCTTTTCGGGGGGCAGTTCTGTATAGATGAGGGGGCGCAGCGGGGGATCAGCATCACTCATGTGGCGTTCGCAGCTGCATACTGCCGCTGCGAGAATTAAGGACACAATAATGGGCTTAAATGAGGACATGATTATAAGAAGAGCTGATCGATGCGCTTTTGAAGAAAGATGTTGGCTTCCGGACAGGCTTTTCCTGCTTTTCGGGCATTTTGAATGGCAGTCTGAAGCTTTTTCAGATCTTCGGGGGAATATTCAGAGGGTTTGACATTGGAAAATGCGGTCTGAACTGATTTTTCGAGTTCCGAATCGAGCCTGATGGAAGATATTTCATTGCATGGCGTGGTTTCGAAAGCTTTCTGAAGCGCCTGAATCCAGGCAAACAACGGTTCGAGTTCTGAGGACGGTCGGTACGTCACAGCACCCGGTGTCAGACACGTCTTATAAATCCGCTGAAACTCCGGACAGGAGGCCGATTTGTTCATGATCATCTGGAGTTTGTCCGAAATGTCCTTGTATTCGGAATCTGCGAGCGTATTGGGGTCGAGCGCCTGAAAACCGATAATCGCATTATCACAAACCGAACGCGGAAAAGCGGATATCTTTTGGACAGCCGTTTCGCAGGAATCGGACATCAATGCCGCTTCGCAGTTCGTTACAAAGGTCTGAATGGCTTCGAGATTGCGCGTCTGATCGGCGATATTGGTCTTTTTTTCAATACGGGTTTTGAGGTTCCACTGGGAGAGCCGCTTGGCAAATGCATCCTGAACTTTCGGACAGCGCGACAGGAGTGAATTCAGTTTGGATAGTTTTTCCTGGTATTTACTGAGAATCTGTTGATTGTTCGTCGAAATGATCTCTTTGGATGCATTTTCGAAATCAGATTCCGGAATTTCGGCGAGTGCTTTTTCTGTTTCCTCGCACGTGGGGCGTTCGGATGCAGCAATAATGCGATCGAGAAAGAGCGCAGATGCTGTGGAAAAATCTGAATTCTGTTTGGCGGATGAGGCCGATGCCGCGACCGGAGGAACGATAGCTTTTTTGGTATTATTCTGTGAGGACCCGGGTTTTGCCGAAGCAGCCGCAGGCTGTGGATTTGCCGCAGGTTTTGCATCTGCCGCGGGTGCAGCAGCCGCAGGCTGTGGATTTGCCGCAGGTTTTGCATCTGCCGCGGGTGCAGCAGCCGCAGGCTGTG
>JAFRYG010000056.1 GCA_017441205.1 Pseudomonadota bacterium | reverse complement strand
CAACTCGCCGAAGCTTATCGCAGTCTGCTACGTCTTTCATCGCCTCTCAGCGCCAAGGCATCCACCGTGTGCCCTTTATAGCTTATCCATTCCATCCCACTCCTTCGGAGCAGAATCTTTTTTTGGATTCACCAGAAAGTCGAATCATTAACGCGGCGTTAATGACTCTGGCACTTGATTTCATTCGAATGAATTCTCATTCATTCGCCCATTTCTCTCTATCGCTTACTTCTCTTCTGTTTTCAATTCTCAACCGATTCCCAATCGGAACCCGTCGAACGAGGCGGCCTTATACGCGGTGCAATCCATTCTGTCAAATCTTTTTTTAAAAAAAATTAAAACTGCGTATGCGCATCGCGCATAGCGGTTTTCGCAAGGCGTATTGGTGGCGAAGCTGACAATAGCCGCGCCCCGTGTCAGGATTATCGCCATCTTACAAAATGATATGTATAAAGCGCCGATTTTATTGATGCCCGTCTTTTGCACTGTCGGTGCAATGCTGCGGCTCATGGCTAGTCTATTAGCGCTGCCAATAAACTCGCCTTATTTTTATTTATTTTCGAGCGAATGCAGCAAACCACGGCATCCTTCGACAACATCGCGCCAGGTTGCGTCAAAATCGCCGGTATACCAGGGATCTGCGACGTTCCGCCCCGGATGTTCTGAATAATCCATCAGCAAATGCAATTTTCCCTCGGGATCCCCGCCAAAAGCCCGCGCCATATTGCGCATATTGGCATCATCCATTCCAATGATGAGATCGAAGTTCGAGTAATCGCTTCGGCGAATCTGGCGAGCCGTTTTGCCTGCGCATCCGATACCGTGTTTGGCGAGCATCCGTCGAGCGGGCGGATAGACGGGATTGCCGATTTCTTCTGTACTCGTGGCGGCCGACTCAATCACAAACTCACGGGTTCTGTCAGTTTTTTCGACCATATCCTTCAAAACAAATTCCGCCATTGGACTCCGACAGATGTTGCCATGGCATACGAACAATATTTTGGGCATAAATGATAGCTCCGAAAGAATGCCTGCATTCCAAAAAACAAAAACGGATCCGCAGACCCGGATCTGCTTATATCAGACATTTCATTCATGTATATCATTATTTGATGTCCATGGAGTCCCCACGAACGATCCCGCATATATAAGGATAGATCGATTCCTTAAACGATGCCCGCTTTTGAACAAACGACAAACATCATTACAGGCGGCGTGCTGCTGTTCCTGCGAGCCCGGGGAGCAGTCCCATCAAAAATATAATCGAGCCAGACTTTGACGTTCAGCATTCATAACGCCAATCAATCCGGGAGAAAAACGTCATTTTGAATAAAGCCTGATTTCGACATTCTCGGTAATACTTTGTTTTGAGTGGTATTACACTGTGAACAGAGCAAATATCAGGCAATATGCGGCGTATTGCCTCAGCAATAGCCGCATGGCACCGCGTATTGGCCATGAGCCAATAGCGGTGCATATCAGCGAAGAAATATAAAAGAATTTTTACATTTCGTTGAAACCGCGTCCATAAATTTCGAAATAGCCGTTTTTATCGACGTCATCGTGCCATAATACTGCCGAACGGCCATCTTCTGTGCAGCCCATGGCGGGCTGATCCTGAACACCGGCGGTAAGCTCGATGTTAACGGTATGATTGGATTTGAGTTTGCCTTCCCGATAGCTTCTTAACCGGACATCACCGGAATGCAGTGCTTTGGCTGTCCAGGCATAAACAACTTCGTTGTTTTTATTGACACAAAGGACTGGATCCACTGCATCTTCACCGGAATCCGAAATCCACATATCCTCAGTCAATTCCTTTCCATCGGCTTTATATCCGTGCGATTTGATGCGATAAACACCATTCTTGTCTTCATCATCCTCGTAGGCAATATAAAACACGCCGGCCCCATTCATACTGATGGACGGATTGAGCTGCTGCCCTTCGTCATGTGTATTGACCGTGAATGTATTGATCCGATCGGTACCATCAGCTTTGAATCCTTTGGCATTGATCTGGAACATTCCATTCATGTCGGTATCATCTTCCCAGGTGACGACGAAGGAGCCGTCATCAGCAATACCGACGCTCGGTTTGCGGCGCACACCGGCCAGCGTTTCGGCGTTTCTGTCGGCAAAGGTCTGATTGCCGTTGACATCAAAGCCACGGATGAAGATTTGAGGTGTGTCGGCGTTGTCCGAGCCGTCTTCCCATGCAACGACAAAACGGCCGTCCGGAGCCATCGAAATGGCTGGATTGATCTGATTGCCGTTGGTTTTGGAATTGACGACGGTCGGTTTGATGCGTTCCTTCCCATTTTCATCGAAGCCGCGCATCATGATGTCGTAGGCGCCATCACCATCGGAGTCATCAGCCCATACGATCACAAAATTACTATCCTTATCCATGGCGACAGCAGGCGTTATCTGATCACCGGCTTTGTTGACATTGACACTGAACTGAGCAACTTTCTGACAGCCGCCGTTGTAGAAAACGCGGGCTTCAAGATCATGATTCGACTGCCCTTTTTTGGCACCGGCTGTGGCTTTGCCATCATCACCGCTCGCATTGTCCTCCCAGACGGCGACCATTGTCCCCGTAGTGCGATGCAGGGCAACGGCCGGTTTGAGCTGGTGACCGTCGCCTATACTGTTGATGTTGCGAATCGGAAATCCAACATAATTGTTGTCTGTATATTTGTAATCCACTGACGAGGTAAAGTCGCATGTGAAGGTGAACTGATGATCTTTGGCATTGACGTCTTTGTTATACCACTGCTTGTTGTCCTTGTTTAATTGCGAGCAATAGAACATCGGTTTGCTGCCGGCAAATTCACTGTTTTTGAGGACCGTGAGGGTTTTGGCCTTCACCTCATTGGTCTTGGGATCAAAGATGAGCTGACGCATCCAGCCATTACCTGCATTGTTGCCATGGAAACAGCTGTTTGTGCATTGATCCGGTGAGGATTTTGAACATGGTGCATCGAACTGATAATCGACGAGCATTTCGGTCACAGTATTGCCGTTGTATCCTTTCTTCTGCCGCATTTCACTGTCACCGACATGGCCGCAGACGGCCATAATGACATTGTTATGACGTGCAACGACCCCATGGAAGAGATCAAATCCGCCAGCCCCCTGCGAGGCATTCGGCAGATAAGCACCACCCGAATAACCGTTGCTGCCAAAGGCACTTCCTGAATTTTTCTGGCTGGCATTGGTCGTCAAATAGTTATGGGTTTCGACAATGACATGGTGATCGGGGTGTTTTTGAATCACCTCGTTGGCCCAGCACATGACATCCTGACGAACCGCAAATTCAAGTGCCAGAACGAGGAATTTAATATTGCCAACCGAGAATGTAATGTAGGAGTTTCCTTCAAAAGGCGAAGGATGATACCAGCTTTTATCTTTGAAGCGCTCTTTGCCAAAATAGTGTTCAATGCGCGAGACCTCGCGGCTGCAGCCACCGTCCTTATTTCCGCAGTCAGACCCGTAATCGTGATTGCCGGTCGATATGGAGTAGGGGATGTCCGCTTTATCCAGATACTTATGCGCATAATCGGCAATTTTCCATTGGCCTTCTGCATTCCAGTCAGTGATATCGCCCAGATGTATCGCAGCACGAATATTTTCTTTCTTTTGGTTTTCCGCTATCCATTTCATCTGGCGTGTGTATATATTCTTTTCATCCGGATACGATTTCCAGGTTTTGGCATAATTCTGGGTATCCGGAATCAACATGATTGAAAATGGTTCACAGTCTGTGCCGCAAGTATATTCACAGGCAGTTTGCTCGCTGTTGCATGATTTGCCCTGACCGCAGGGTTCCGGGTTGCCCCATGCCAGACAGCCGGAGCTGTTGGCAGCACATGTAAGCATATTGCTGCCTTCGCATTTTTTCTCGCCCGCCTTGCATTCATCATGACATTTGCACGAAGCTGTTGCTTCATCACATGTCAGGCCCCCCGGGCATGCAGCCGGCTCACTCCATTCCGTACAACCATCACCGTCTGAATCCTTGCATTCCGACACACCGCCCTCATCGCATTTTTTCTCGCCGGCAGTGCAGGCATTCTTGCAGCCATCGATACATTTCATGGTTTCGGGGTCACAGGACTGATTTTCAAGACAGGTTTCAGTCAGTGTCCATTCGGCACATCCCTGAACCGTTGGGCTGCAGGATTCAACACCTTTGTCCGAGCAGCGCCTGGGAGTAGCCGAACTGCAGGTTTCCTTACATGGAATGCATTTAATTGTTTCCTCATCACAGAATCTTCCCTGTGCACAGGGTTCGACATGGTGGATTCCACAGCCATTTTTATCGTTCTCGCAAATATCAATGCCCGTCTCGACACATTTTTCAGCCGCTCCAGATTCGCAGGATTCAGGACATTTTTCGACGCATTTGCCCGTTCCCAGATTGCAATAGGTGCCATCAGGGCAACTTCCTTTCTTTTCCCACACCGCACATCCAAACTCGTCCGTTTTGCATGTAAACAGGCCATCTTCGGAACATCTCGTCTCATCCGATCCGCTGCAGATATCTGCACAGCCTTCCGCGCACTCAAGCGTCTCTTCATCACAATGAGTACCGGAACCACAGTTCTCGTCCGTGACCCATTCCGGACAAGCATTTCCGGTCTTTTCACATACTGCAATCTCACTGCCGCTGGCGCACTTTCTGTCGCCGATTGTACAGGCATCCGAACAATCCACATTATTAGGCTCACCCGTTACGCCCGGATCCGGCGTTATGGTTTTAGTCGCATCACTTTCACAACCGACACATCCACATGCGAGCAGAGCAACAAAGATAAATATTTTTTTCTTAAGATACATCACCATTCCTCTCTATAATCCACCCTTCTGCTCTATAATTGCATACCCCTTTTCTATGTATTGCACAGATATCCCTCTTTTCAATATAGCCTCCCCCCCACACGCATGCAATTAAAAAATTTGAATTTATTCATAAACATCAATAGAATAAATATCACATATTATACGTCACAGCACAGTCTTATTATATATCGATACATATTTTGATTATATATTAATTATAACACTCAAACGCGATAAATCTTACAAAGTTATATCATATTCTCTGCATCTGATTTGCGCAGCTATTTCGGCTGTGCCTCAATACGCTTTGCGAACGCAGCTATCCCTGCGGGATACGCCGCGTTTTATCTCTTTTGCATGACATACGTCCTGTCAATTCTGTAGGATTCGGGGCATTGCGGAGTGCATACCGACCTGGATTCCCGCAGCATTGAGTAATGTGCGTATCGCTCGGCAAACAGCGCTGCAGGATACTCCCCCTATATATAAATACTTTTATTCAGAGATTCTCTGAAAAACAAAAACGGCCCCGGATATCCGGAGCCGTTTATATCAAATAATTATACGACGCAAATATATATAATTATTCTGCTCCCATGTGGTCTGCACAGACAGATTCGAGTGAATCGCCGCATCCGACCCAGTAATTATCGGGGCATTCAAAGCATGTTTTGCTGCAATTCAGCTTGTAATATTCACCGGCAGAACCGCATACATAAGGCATGTGGTCTTTTGTGCTGCAGATTCCCTTGCTGACGTGATGGGTGCATGTTTCCGGAATATCATCCGGAAGCGAGCTGCTCCCGCCGACACAAACCGAAGAATTATTGCCCTTTACTTCGCACTCCTGATTGGCTTCGCAGGTTTTGGCAACGAGCTGCCCGCCTGCGCAATAGAAACGCGTCTTTTTGTCCGAGCTGCATCCTCCCATATATGTCTCGGGCTCACAGGCATCACCGGCGACCGGTTCATCCGGAACCTGATTTGCATCTCCCAGACACTCTACGCGGCCATTTGCGACCGTACAGTCGTTCTCGGCACAAACGACTGTATGAACTTCACCCTTGCTATAGTAATAGCCTTCGGAACCGTCCGGCTTGCAAACCTTGTTGCAGTACGTCGTGCCGCCGGGGGCGCAATCCGAAACCGGCGTCTTCTCACAACTCGATCTATTGCCGCCTTTTACGACGCAGCGCGTGCCGGTCTCGCAGGTTTTCGATACAAATTTGTAATCCGATCCGCAATAATAACGGGTCTGTCCGTCTTCACTGCAGCCGCCTTCGTATGTGTTGGGATCGCATTCACCTTCGCCCGGAACACCAGGCTGCTGTGAATCACTCAGGCATTCCACGCGACCATTTTCGGTCGTACAGTCCTTATTGCTGCAAACGACTGTATGAACTTCCCCCCTGCTGAAGTAATAGCCTTCGGAACCGTCCGACTTACAAACCTTAATGCAGTACGACGTACCGCCGGGAGCACAGTTCGAGGGCAAATCCACACACTGGATATATCCGGAACTATTCTTACATTCGCGGCCGAGTGACTTGCAATCCAACGTAACAACCCTTCCTGCGCTGCTGCAGAATGTACCAACAGATTTGTCAGAGCTGCACCCGGCCTCATAAGTATCTTTAGTACAAGTGGCGGCACTTTCATCAATGCATTGCGAAGAATTGTTGCCCATAACCACGCAGGCGGTATTGCCGGTGCAGACTTTTTCGATCAATTTTCCTTCCGGACCGCAATAATATCTTTTCTTTCTGTCCGAACTGCAGCCACCGTCGTAACTCTCACTGCAGGCTGCGCCGGCAGTTGGTT
>JAFRYG010000055.1 GCA_017441205.1 Pseudomonadota bacterium | reverse complement strand
TCGGATGTACTCAGAGCAGCGGCTACGCAACCTGCTCCGCAGTTTCGTTGAATACTGACATCAATGCAGAATGCGATCCCGTCAAAGTTGACAACAGATATTTCGGTTATCTGCTTTCAACACACCTGTTCCCCATCCTGCGACAGGTCGCAGGTCTGCGCAGCATGCAGAGTTCCCAGGATGGATTGACCAAAGTTAGTAAGCTATTGAAGTCTCCTGAGCTTCAAAATAATCTATTATCCAAAGATAATAAGGGAAAAAAGAAGCTTACAACTTACCTGGCAAACCCATTAAGCGAAAATAACCCAACAGGTAAGAAATGCGAAGATGAGTGTGCCGATGCCATGGTGGCCTCGCTCTTTTATGCCTCCATTGCTGAATGTATGAATAATAAAACGGATCATTGCCCGGATGGGATGCAGCTGACAGTTGAAGGCGCAGACAGCAGCCAATCCAAATCAGAAACTTATTACAAAATGCTCCGCGAAATAGCCAAACATCTGATCGCCACAGATTCCGGCAAGAATAATGATAATCCCAAGTCTGTGACAGAAGATGATATAGACAAATTCCTCATTGATCAGGTCATCTACATCAACAACGCCACTGCCAATCTGTCCGGGCTGATGTCGAACAGCCAGGAGTTGGTCAATATCCAGCAATATCTATTTGCACACCCCGAAGATCCGACGAGTGTTGAACCAAGACTGGAGGGAGGAAAAGTCTACCTCAAACCGACACATTTCAGCCATGCCACAGCAAAAGCCGTCACGACTGCACTCAAGAGCTTTTTGGCCGGAGCCTATGGCAGGATAGAAGACGAAGCCAGGTATGAGGCCCACCGAAAGTTCTTCGCACACTTCATTCTTCGCAGCATGAGCAATGCAGATAAGTCGAATCTGTTTTCGCTGACATTCGTCCAAAGAAAACAATGCCAGGATGTTACATCTCCGGCAGGACGTGATACTGGCTATATGCAGTATTGCTACAGCGAAGATTTTAGTGATGGACTCGGTAACCAGTCTGTAGCTGAGCTTTTTACGAAACTGATTCCGGAAGGCATCAAGGGTGAAGATGCAGCAGCAGCACTCGCCGATGGCATCATTATGGATACATCTTTTAGTACAGAGCTCAAGATCAATAATTCAGACAAGACAATTGCATTGGACTTAAGTGACGAAAGCGGCAATAATGTTCTCACGATTGCCGGCGATGACATCAAGGGCAAATGGAAATCATACCGATGCGCAATGGGAGCATCCTGCAACACCGACAGTGAGTGCGGCGTATGCACAAATTCGAATGTAAAGATAACGCGCGTAGATGCCACCGGTCAAAAACATGATAATGCCACATGTGTCGCCGGAGATCTCGTTTATCCCCAGAGTGGCGGTAACGCTCCCGATCCCGTTCAGGAAACTCCCTGTGAAGATGGCACGATAGGCTGCATTACAGAAGGTGGATTTTCTTTTTTGGCGCAGTGCGAGAATGGTACTTATCTAAAAGACGATAATATGTACTTTTATCACAAATGCTTCAATGGCTGTAATGAAACCAGGGATGGCTGCATGAATGATTATTCATGCAGTACTGAAGAGATCGGTAAAGTTAAATGTTTCTTTGATTACAGATTTGGTCAGCTCGCTACAGTATTGGGTGAGTGCAAAAAAGGCGAAGATGGAACTACCAAATATGACATTATTCCGTCCTCCATTGCCGGTTGTGCAAACAAAGCATGCAATAAAGAAATGACCGCTTGTGTCGATCCAATGGGTGAATCCAAACCTGAAGATAACAAATGTACAGAGGGTGATGTAAAATGCATCAAAGATAAAGACAAGGCATATCTCGCGACTTGCAATGGCAGCGAATACAAGTATGATGATTCCAATGCATGCATTTCAAATGATTGTAACGATGACAATACCAATTGTTATTACGATACAACATGTACTGAAAGCGATGTTGGCCAAACGCAGTGCGTTTATCTTAACAGTCAGTATGGTCCTGGAACTGTTGAAATGACTTGCACAAAAGCAGATAATGCATATGTTTACACACCACTGGGAGCCGATGGCAAACCGAAGATTTGCCTCAAAGGCTGTTCAGAAGATAGATCGACGTGCAAGTAACAAACACCTGAAGACCGGTCTTTGACCGGTCTTTTGCATTCTGATGATTCATTCCCTTTCTATCGAATATAAATATGATGATAGAGTTGCGGTCAATGAATTGATGCTAGCTGATGAACGCGAAATATCAATGTCTTAGCGCAGGTTTAAAAACAAAACAGATTTGGTACGGGAATTACATAATGCTGACAATGCAGCGTCGTTCATACGATGCAGCACATGAAATCCAGTCAGCGCAACAGCAATATTGCAAACACAAGCGAAAAACACATTGACACAATGAAAAAATAACGGGAGCGATAAAATGAATATCAAGATAATCAATTCATTCTTTGTTTTTGCCTTCCTGGCACTATTCCCCCTTTCAGCATCTGCATACGATGGTTCCTGTCTTGCAGATACCGACTGCGGCGGCGGCGTACACTGCGTTGCCGGAATGTGTGCCAATGCGCCAAACAGCTTCTGTATTTCAAACGCCGACTGCGGACCGGGAGTAGCCTGCAACACAGGCAAATGTGCAACAGCTCCGGATGGCCAGTGTTCTGCCAGCAGTGACTGCGGAACGGGAATCGCATGCAATGCAGGCAAATGCGCAAATGGCGGCGGTATCTGCTATAAAAATGAAGACTGCGGTGCCGGTGTCAAATGCAATAATGGCAAATGCGCTACTGCACCGAACAGTTCCTGTACCGCAGACAGCGACTGCGGTGCCGGAATCAAATGCAACGCAGGAAAATGTGCCAATGCCCCCGATGGTACATGCACTGCCGACACAGATTGCGGCGGCAAGCCCTGTATATCCGGTCACTGTGCATAATACACAACCATTCCAAGCCACATCACAGCCCGCCAAAAGCGGGCTTTTTTTGTTGGAAATGTGGATATGAATTAAGCTTATAGCTTATGGTAGAAAATGCATTTATCTGTGTTTCAGACTTTTGCCCTCAACGCTGAATAAACGTCTAAAAGCTATTGTTGTGGACACGAATAATGAGAATAAATGCCTTGCACACTTTCAGCGTGCTGATTTGGGAATTGCATGACCTGGGGTTACGCCCTTCGGGCTCACCCCAGGCTGTACTCTGATCGCCCTTACAGGGCTCTCATTATGTATGTCCGCAACAATAAAAGCTCGAATGAGAATTCCATTCGTCAAAATCTCCACGCTTGTACAACAAAACCCAATCATTTATCCAAAATCGACGAATAGTATGAAAAAAATGTCCTGAATTCGTACAAATTCCCAATATTCATCATAAGACAGATTGCGCAGATTACGCAGCATTAACCCCAACATTGCTCACACAGGGAAGTGTCTTATGAAATATCAGGAAGAAAAAACTTCACAAAACGAGAGTAAAATATTCATCGATCCCCCGGCGCAGGCAGCGATGGAACCGGTGCATTCCAATCATTCGACTCCCCCAACGTATGAATCCAGACAGGATATCTTTAAAACACCAGAAGAGCTGACGGATTCCCTCTGGCAGTGCATACAAACAAAAAATGCCCGTACAGCCCTGATCCAAATCGAAAATGCAACACTTTATCAGCAATACGTCGTCGCCAATGACAACTGGCTGATGAATAATATGATGGCCAGACTGCCAACAAAAGAGAGAAACTGCATTGCAGATATATTATATCATCTGATCGACGACACTGGAATGCTCATCCGGCTCGTTGATATTCGTTTTGGCATTCGAATAGGAAGCGCACAGATTACCAATCCTGATGTCCTGACCAACGCACAGAAAATCAAAAGATATCAATTACACCATAATCAGGAAATCGAAGCACCATGGACGAAATCCGGCGTGATTCGCCTGTATGGCGGTTTTCTGAAATTACCCCAAAAAGATCTCAGGGAAATCAAGGCTATTCTGGCCATACAACCAAAAAATGCGTCTCTGGAATCCATCAGCGGCGAAGCCCATACCAATAAAGGAATTGTCGGCCTCCGATTCAATGATGAATTGCTGAACAACAAAGAGGACGGCGAATTCACAGAACCGGATGCCGAACAAAAATACGGCAAAGCCGATACCTCAATCGGAACGAACATCTTTGATTTTACGACAGCTCACGAATTCGGCCATATCATCGATCGCAAACACGGTTATTCGGCCAGAAAGGATTTCAGAAAAATTTCCGGCTGGCAGGAGCATTCTCATAACGATCTTCAAACGCTTACTGAATCGATCAGAGACAGTCTGAAAAATCCCTATCCCGATAGTTTTTCGGCGCAGGAGCGCAAGCTCTGCATGCGCTGTGCAGAAGATCTGATCCGTCAGCATCCTGCGCCGGGAAATGAAGGCAAAGCCATACAATACGCCATCACACGTTCACTCAATGCAACGTTCGAATTTGGCAATACCTACTCAGGCCGTCCGCTTTCGACAATCAGGCCAAAGATCGCCGGTTCCGGCCTTATCATGCATATCCGGCAGGCTTTTGCCGAATCAATGCCCTGGTTAAACGGTGAACTTTTTCCAGACATGAAGCGTCAGATCCACGAAAGCTACCGGGGGGAGAACTGGTTTTCGTACCGCAACAGCGCATGGACATCAGGCAAGATCAGCAAATATCAGTTCCGCAATCCCGAAGAAGAGTTTGCCGAACTGTACGCGAGCTATCATACAAGCGAAAAAAAGGGAGAAAAGACGCCAAAGCAACTGCGCAAGTGGTTCGAAATGAACGTCAAATGAGCGGGACGTATTGAGCCTTTGGGCGAAATAGTCCCGCCGGGCAGTTGTAGTGCCGCTAGGCACAAGACTGCCCCCCAATACTAAAACCAATACTCCAGTCCGAGACGTAACCCGGCAGGATGCTTAAAAGCCCGCGAATTTCCGGAAAGATAGGCCGTCACGCTGATAACGCCCTCGAGACTGACATAAAAGGGATCCCGGCCAAACGCCGCACCAAGAGCAAAATCGACAAACAATGAAAACGGTGTACGATTCTTTGTCACATCAGATTTTGAACATTCGATATCATCGGTCCCGAATGTCTTGCATACGGTCGATTTTACAATTGTATAGGAAGATGTGAATCCGAGGTCGAGTCCCGTCGCCAGATAGATCCTCGCCCACGTCCAGTCCTGCGAAATGCCGACCATAAACGGGAATTGATACATTTCGAACGGATCATACAATTCGTGAGCCACATCCTGCAGGACGCCCTGTATTTCTGCACCGACCCTTACGAAGAAATGCTCATCAAAAAGATAGGAAACAAATACATAACCGCCCACATTATGAATAACATCTGACGTCGGATATTTTATAAAAACAGAATATCCGGCTCCGGCATCCAGAAATACGCGGTTTGCCCTGGCTGACTGTATAACCGGCGTTTCTTCCTTTACCTTAAGGCATGAATAGCTTCTCGACAGGATCATTGTCGCCGTATCAGCGACAGCTGTATTCATCTGTTCATGCGATGATATATCTATTTTTTGTCTGTGATATATCATTTCATGGTGCTGAACATTATATTCATCCAGTTCGAGATAGAGTTCACCGGACTTATCCTCGACGATCCGGGCCAGAATCAGGATATCGGCGTGGAGCTTGTGCGCCAGCATGGACGCATCTTTTTGATCCGTCTGACGATATGCCTCATTGCTTAAAAAGAGCTCAAGCGCTTCGTCATAGATGGCAACGCGCTCCGGACTCTGCCTTCCCTCGAGCATCATCAGATAGGGTGTCAGACGAATCATTTCCAGAAAAGCCAGACGTGCCGGATGAAGGACCTCGTAGTTCTTCTCAACATCTTCCTGGTACTGGGCTATCAATGCATAGGCCAAAAGCTGATAGGCCTGGGATACGGATTTGGGCTGATAGAACTGCATCAGCGATTTTGAGTAGTTTTCGATAACCCTGCGCGTCAGTTCGATGGCAGACTGATTATTCTGATTGTCCATGAAGTTTCTTGCGTACCCCATGTCAATCTCAGCCTGCATGAACGCATCCGTCTGGCTCAGATCGGAGTTCCGGAAACTGGAATCGATTTCGGAGGCAGGAATCACCCGAAGGTATGGATTGCTCCGGGCGTGCGCAATGATAGCCTCCCGAAGGGCAGAAACATCCACATTGGCCACCGGCGGAACATCCTTATATAAATAAATCGGGATCGATCTTTGTATAAATGCGACATTGAAACGCTGTTCCTGCGGAACAACAATATCAGGCAACTCGTCCGCAAATCCCTGCGCCGGATACATCCAGATCAGGGGAACAATCAAAAATATCAACGAAATGAGAGCTCGGCGAAATATCATGGAAGGCCCTCATTCAAACAGAACCGGCAGGATGCCGATACATTGTGTTTTGTCCCCGGAATCCGGTTTCAGGTAGCATCCCAGCATATCCTCGGGCAGGGAAGTGTCCATGTGGATCGGCCGCAGGGAAAGCACGGTCGCATTATCCGGTGTCATTTTTCGTATTGCAGCATGCGACGCAGTTTCGGGATTATCCGGATCATAGGAAAACACATGCCAGCCGGGTTCTGCCGGCATTTCCTCGGCACGAATGATGGGCTCTTCGTACAGCACCCCATCGCTGGAACGGCCATATATGGCCGTTTCAGGCGTACTGCCATAAAACACGAGTATCTGATGATCCAATGCGGCCCAGACGGGTTCCGACGATTTGTTCCAAACACCGTTTTGATCCAGATCCTCATACACGACAGCAGTCGCAATAAATATGCTGTCCGGAGATGCATACTGCGTAACGAATGGATTGTCGCGAAGATGAACCGTCCGAATGCGATCCGCTCCCAGATCATAATTGTCCAGATACACCGTCGTCACATCCTGGAACAAAGTAGGTTCAAACGACTTGAGCTGATGATGCGGAAACATCCCGACAATGGCGAGTTTAAGGGAACGGCACCGGGATGCAGACGGCTGGCATCGTTCCAGAGGGATGGCATCAGAAAAGTGAAACTTGAGGGTAGATGTTTTGAAATAATAGATGCATTCCAACGATTTATCGCTGTCCTTGCGCATCGTCTGAAGCACCATCTGCCCGTCGGGGGAACCGCCGGACTCAAGGAATGCGGCATCCTCCGGCATCAGACTGTCCAGTTCCGCCGTTCCCTCTCCGGATAAATTGTTAAAATTCATACGGCGAATCGAACCTGCAAGATTCTCTTCGCCCAGCCGTGCCTGAAACAGCCACTGTCTTTGTTCACGATCCGTAAAGACAATATTGGCCTGGTTATTTCGGACATAGCCATAATCAATGCGCGCGCAGTAGTAGAAGCTGACGGCATTGTTCATGAACTCGGGAACCGTAGTGAACTTCTCGTAACCGCTCAGATCGAAAGTTTCGAATGTACCGCCGACAGCATCATCGAACTGACGCAGATGAAAGCGGAAAAAGCGTACCGTCTCCCCTCCCTGTACAGGATACTTCAGGCGTCCGGATTCCATGGATTCTTCAAAACTGCCATTCACGCTATTAAGCTGATCACACCCAGACACAGACAGAGTCCCAAGGAGTATCAGGACAAATATAAAGCAGAACTGACGACAGTGTTGAAACATAGCGGTTAGAGGTTAGCGGAAGGAATCAAAGTGACAGCACCTTATCCTTGTCATATTTTTCGGAAAGTTGTTTGATGCGCGTCAAAACAGCCTCGCGCTGTTTCCAGAACTGTTCAAAACACTTAATTTCACGCTCGGTAGCATCGGGGAACAGCAGCTTCAGCGTCTGATCCTTATCCAGATTTTGCAGAGCCTCAATGAAATGAGCACTGAAACGTTCGGTCATCATATACCGCTCAAACACCTTATCATTGCTGTACGAAGGGAAAGCAGCGCCATTATCGATCGAGACGATTCGGCCATCCTTAAACTGACTGTTGACCCCCCACCAGGACGGTACACCCGAGAATCTGTCCCAGTTTCCTACCAGAAAATCGAACACCAGGACTTCCGAGATCTGCGCTGCGAGTTGTTTGGTCGTCAGTTCAGGAGACTGCCCGAGAATGACTGGTAACAATTTTTGTGTGTATTGATTTTTGGCGAGCGGAGAGAGAGCTTCCGCAAGAGGTTTGTATTCCTCAATATAGTTATTCTGAGAAAGCCAGGGCTGCCAGAGCGATTTCATTTCGATGGGGAAACGCGTAAAATCCGGCACCCAGTCCTTGAGTGTTCCATAGAGCCAGGTCTGACCGTCTTCCTTTGTCCATTCCAGATCGGAAAATTCCTTGCGATAAGCGGATTTTTTGGAAGACTTTGTACGATCATACAGCCGCATGAATTCACTGTGTTCGATCCGAATCGGTCGATTCCATGGAATGCTGAAATCACATTCGAGCAGCTCACACAGCCTCCATGCAGCGATCTCTGCGCGATAATTGGATTGTTTTCTTTTTTGAAGTGGTTTGAATGCACCGACATTTTCGCCATTCAGCCTGAGTTTAAATGTCAGCGTTGAACCACCGCCCAAAGGAGCAATTTCATCACAGAACGTTTCGTTCTCATTCAGTTTTGCAATGGGCGGCAAAAAATGTGGATCCTCTGCAAACATCCGATAACGCAAACTATTCATCTCAGAATTGTTTCGAATTGTTTCCGGTATCGTTTTCCATATCTGACGCGCACTCCCAAACTGCCCAGCATCCATACTCAATTCCAGCAATTTGCGGGTATAGTCCGGGTGATCGGGAAATACGGCCAATGCCATTTCGATATAGGGAATACGTCCTTCCGGCGATGTCTGCTGATTTATCTGTGTTTCGATCCATTCGGGCAGCCATTTCTCAAGCTGAACAGCCTCATCGACCTTTTGTGATGCCTCATCAACTGCAGCACGAATTTCTTCGGCAAAAATGAGCTCCGGTTCACCAGAAGCAGATGTTACGGTTGCCTCAATGGGGCGATAAGGATCCATCATTGGATGAATCCACGCAAGTGCCCCCATAATATAGAGCAAATATCCTATGCCGCAGATGAGAACGAATACAAAAAAGCACCACCAGGCGACATACTTTCTGTTGGATTCCTTTATTACATAAGTCGGCTGATCAAGTGCGACTTCGTGCGCAGACTTCACATGCTCCGCCTTCGGAGTCTGGTATGCGCTCATGGGAATGTTAGCGATATCGATGGGAATCGTTTCCCGACCATCCATTTCCGGATTATCCGCCTGAGAAGTCGGAAGAATTTGGGGGTCCGGACAATACATCTGCACAGCTCTGGCCAGCCGCAGAACATTCTGGAATCCCTCATCATCGTCATCATCGGGATCCCGCCGTATCGTTTCATCTAAAATATCCGAATCAGAATTCTCACCAAACTGACCATTCCACGCCCTCACATCCGATGGCGGCAAAACATCATTGATATTCTGAAGACTCTGAATGCTGTTCGAAACTTCTGCGTGAGAGGGAAGCGGATTAAACAGCCCCTGCTGCTTGAGTTTATCCATTGCAGAATCAGGTGCTTTTTCCCGTTCCAATGGCCGGGAATTGGCTGGCCTCAGGATCTGAGCCTTGGGAACAGTAGACGTCGCACTTTTCTGTTCCGCCAAAAGCCCGGCAGACAGAGCAGAACGGACCAATTCAGCCTGCCGTCCGACATCGACGGTTTCGACGGTTTCGAGGCGAAGTTCTTCGGCAATTCTTCCGACATCATCCGTTGGGTCAAAGGACGCCAACAAATAATCCGGTTCTTCGGGGAGCATCGAATCACAGCTGGTTCTGCCTTCATCATCTGAATCCCCGGACACGAACTGAAGAGTCGTCGTAGGCAATTCAACAGCGTCCTCATCTGCCGACATATTGGCTGCATTGGGCCGCATTTCTACTGTTCTGATTCTGCTTCCCTCGGGATTGAAATCCTGTGCAGCGTCCCCCACACCCTCCGTTTCCGTCAGTCTCCGAAAATCAGTCTCTGTCCCCTGCAAATAGTTCCTGACCACCAAAGACTCCGTATCATGCCGATACGCTCCCTTTACCCCCGTCTCGCTCTCGCTATTCCCGTCTTCAGCAGGCGGCGCATAAAGAGACAGATTCTCGGGATCGTACTTCGAAACCACACGACTTTCACTGAGAAACGATAGTTTCTCAGATTCCAGCCGTCGAAGTCCGACCTCGACACTGGCCCGGTAATCTGGTCTTATGTTGCTCTCTGAGTCGTTCATGCCCAAGTTTTTTAGAAAGTTCTGCCACAGAATGCGAATGCATCCAACCCTCTAATTATTCCCAATTCTCACGATTATCCACATAAAATTAGTTATGAGTTGTGAGTTGTGAGTTGTGAGTTATGAGTTATGCAATTACAAAGGTTCTTGCTAAAGAAGCGAGTAAATAGGGTACAACTTCCAACTTCCAACTTCCAAGCACTGGCGGTTACGCCCCGAAGGGGCGCAGTTGATTTATTATTTCGTACAGGCGTGTCGCGACACGTCTCTATCCCACCCTAACTCCCAACTCCCAACTTCCAACTTCCAACTAAACTCCAAACTCAATCATCATATACTTCGTACTGTTCATGATGCAGCTGCGGATTGGCATGGATCTCGATCGAGCGGTGAATCGTGGCCTCGAGCTGTTCGATCGCAGCGCGTTCCTCATCAAAAAACAGCTGCGCCACATCGGGGTGCGCCATTACCGTGAGTTTTCGGCCTTTACCGAGTGCAGATTCCCGCTGCAGTTCACGCAATATCTCATATGCAATGCTCTGCCGGCTTCGAATATACCCTTTCCCCTCACAGTAAAAACAGGGTTCACAAAGGCTCTGGATCAAGCTTTCACGCACACGTTTGCGCGTCATTTCCACGAGTCCGAACTCACTGATCTTCAGAATATTCGTTTTTGCCTTATCGTGTGAAAGCTGCTCCTCCAGTGCAGCATACACTTTTTCGCGGTTCGAGACTCGCTCCATATCTATGAAATCGATGATGACGATCCCTCCGACATTGCGAATTCTGAGCTGGTAGGCAATTTCCCGGACAGCTTCCAGATTGATCTGCAAAATCGTATCTTCGAGCGAATGCTGACCGACATATTTTCCGGTATTGACATCGATTGCCGTCAGTGCCTCGGCAGTATCAATCACGAGATACCCGCCGCTTCGCAGCCAAACCCGCCTTGCCAAAGCTCTCGAAACCTCTATTTCGATGCCATACGCATCAAAAATGGGATCGAGCCCCTGATACAGCTTTACGCAATCGACATGTTCCGGCATGAATTTCTGAACAAATTCCCGAATTCGGGCGTACTGTTCCGAGTTATCGACGATGACTTCGTCAATTCCATCCGTCATCAAATCGCGCACGGCTCTGAGCGGCAAATCGAGTTCTTCATACAGCAGTGCAGGCGCTTTCTGCCGCTCATAATCCCCGAGAATATCGCGCCATAAACTCGTCAGATACTTAAAATCATCATCAATCTGCTGCTCTGTTGCACCTTCAGAAGCCGTTCTGACGATAATCCCCGTCCCAGCCTGTCTGCGTTCGTTGACCAAATCCCGAAGCCTCGTGCGCTCCGCTTCACTGCTGATACGACGGCTGACACCAATATGATCGAACGTCGGCATATGAACCAGAAAACGTCCAGGCAAAGATATGTGACTTGTGATTCTGGCACCTTTTGTCCCTATTGCTTCTTTGGCCACCTGAACCAGAATTTCCTGCCCCTGGTGCAGCCTTTCCTCGATGGGACCAATGGGACGATTCATCCCGCGCGACTGAGGAATTTCGGGATCATCCACGGCATCTGCATCCACCTCCTGCATGTATGCCTCATGTTTGTTGTACACATCATACACATACAAAAATGCCGCTTTCTCCTGCCCGATATCGACAAACGCCGCCTGCATGCCGGGCAATACCCTCAGGACACGGCCTTTATAGATATTGCCGGCCGTACCGCGCTCGCAGTTGCGCTCCAGAAAAAACTCCGAAATCTCGCCATTTTCCACCAGGGCCACACGTGTTTCATGGCTCGTTGTATTCATTACAAGTATGTTCGACATAGATCTCCTTACAGACACAAATTCGTGCCGGACGACTTTACGCGATCTTTATACGCCTGGCGGCATTTTTGTGCATTTTTTTTGAGCATCGGACATGCTGCTTTCTGCGCAATTTGAGCGCAGATACGCAGCATTCATGCCGTTATCAGCCATGCTGATACACGGCATGGCGGGGGCTATCGGCTGCAGCCGATACGCCCCCTCACCATTCGATAACAACATAACTTGACTTTCTAATACTCTAATTTTATTTACTATTATGCATAAGTGGCAAAAAACAGCCCCTCATTCACAGTGTTAATTAAATATCATCATGATAGACAATAAATCATTATTAAATTCAGACCCTGAAGCTGAAGAATTCAGCGAAGAAAACAGTGACCTGAGAGAAATTTCTCAGGACTATCGCATTGCCACCCGGCAAGGCGACGGCGGATGTGCTGTTGTTTATGATGCATGGCGAATTTCCGATGGTATCAGAGTCGCGTTAAAAGTTCTTGCGCTATCCCCCACACTGTCCGCTGAAGATACGAAAATGACGCGTGATCGTTTCTTTCACGAAGCACGCATTTTGAGCAGTCTGACCGAAAAGCATATCGTTAAATGCTGGGAATATGGCTATTTTAACGGTGCCCCGTGCGTTATTCTCGAATTCATCAGCGGCAAACAGCTCGATGACTATATCCGCGAATTCGGAAGCCTCCCCATTGAATATGCAGGAGCCATCATTACGCAGGCTCTGCAGGCCCTGGACAATGCCCATACAAATGGCATCATTCACAGGGATATCAAACCTTCCAATATCCTCGTCGAAAAAGATACAGAGCCGCCCGAAATCCGACTCATCGACTTCGGTATTGCTTCAGTTTTTGACAAAACCCGAACTGAACAATTCAAAACACCAAATGGAACCATCCGCGGTACACCATCCTACATGGCTCCGGAACTTTTTTCGGGTACAGGAAAAGCTTCTGTCGAAAGCGATCTGTATGCACTCGGGCTTGTTCTGCTGCAGTGCCTGACCGGACAGCTTAGCTTTACCGGTGCCAATATCATGCAGGTCGCCTACAAGCAGGTCCACGAACCACTTGATATTCCTGAATTCATTCCGGAATGTCTCGCAAATGTCATCCGAAAGGCATGCGAAAAAGAACCCACGAACCGATATCACTCGGCCCGCGAATTCATGGAAGATCTTCAGCGTGTCCTGCCTACAGCATGCGAACAAAGAAGCTCGTGTGAAGCGCAGTATCTTAAATCCATCGAACTGCAGGCACAGCCGCAAAAAAGTTCCAAAACGAAGCTGATCGCAATCCTTGCCGCAGTTCTACTCATCCTGTGTGCAGCTGCCGCTGTCATCTTTTTCGCCAAAGAAGAATCTACAGTAGCAGTACCGGCTGCACCGGCACCGGCTGCACCGGCACCGGCTGCACCGGCACCGGCGGCTCCCGCTGCTCCTGCTGTCGCTGAACAGCCTGCACCGGCGGCTCCCGCTGCTCCTGCTGTCGCAGCACCACAACCCGCACCGGCGGCTCCCGCTGCTCCTGCTGTCGCTGAACAACCCGCACCGGCGGCTCCCGCTGCTCCCGCTGTCGCTGAACAGCCTGCACCGGCGGCTCCTGTCGCAGCACCACAACCCGCACCTGCCGAGCCAGCTGCACCAGAAGCAGCTGAACAACCTGCGCCTGCAGCTCCGGCCCAGCCTGCCCCCTCCAAACCAAAACAGTCTTCTGGCCGCAAAGCTCCGGCTCAGCACAAAACAACCGAAGAACCCGCCCCCACGCCAGCAAAACACTCTGATAAATCAAAATCAAAAACGGATACAACTGCCATTCCGATTGGACTCATTTAGAAGTTTTGCGCAAAGTATTTAGATTATTCGTCAACCTTCTCCATGGTAAAGGTACGTTATGAGTAAAAAATCCTGCTTATGTGCTCTCTTAGTCACACTCACCATCGGTCTCTCATCTTCTCTGGCATTTGCTGATTGTTCCGAAATGGGATCAGCCAACTGGAGTCAGCTCAGTACTCAAATGGCCAAAGCCTATGATAACGGCGAACTGGATGCCGCATTGAATTATGCAAAACAATTGACACTCATCTGCAATCAGTCACCGATTATCAATTACACGATGAGTGAAATTTATCGTAAACAGGGAAACGAGCAGGAAAGCCATTCCTATGTTCGTAAAGCGAGCGACTATCTGCAGGATTATCCTGTCCCGCAACAGCTGGCCGAAAAAATCTGGTTCCGCCGTGCCGAGCTCGAATTACCCCACAAAGCTCAGGCAGAAGCTCTCCAGCAAAAACTGGATGAAAAAGAGAATGAACTGACTGCTCAAAAAGAAGCTTTCGAAGTGAAATACGAGGAACTCGCTGCAAAATCTGCCGAAGGCGGTAAGGCATCGCAGGTAATCACCAAGTACGAAGATGATATGAATACACTGAAGTGGACCGGAACCGGCGTTGCCATCGGCGGCGCAGTCATCGCTATCGTGGGTGCCGGCCTAATCGGCGTATACAGTGACAAGGCTTCCAAAAACTGGAAGAATATGAAAAAGTATTCTGAGTTCAAAGATTCAGACCTGATGAAGCAGCTTGATGCAAGTGGTAATGATTTGAATGCGAATAATAGATTAAAATCCAATGCCTTCAAAAACTTCGACAAAAACAATCAGATCGTCACCGCTGGCTTTGGCTTGTTAATCGGCGGCGTGGGACTTGGTGTCGCCGGCGCTGTGACTGCAATCGTCAGCCATACCAAACTCTCCAGCTTCCGGAAATCCAATGAAGAGACTGCATCCGTGACGTTTGATGTGTCTCCGGGATGGATGGGAATCAGCGGAACATTTTAATCCGCAATCCATAATATCTTCTGATAAAGGCCTGTATTCACGGGCCTTTATTTATTTTTGCCAGCATTCAGCGAAAGCACAATCCGCATTCATCATTCAGACAAAGGGACGCAATAGCCCATCATTGTCCGTTTTGCCCGTGCTCTCATAAGACTGAGTCGCTGCAATTTAAAGCACGATTTTAACAAAGCAATATCAGCCCGAACAGCAGGTATGTTGAAATCCCTCTATATTTTATTTATACCCCTCGTGAAGTCAGTACTTAACAACCACTTCAGCCACAGGAAGCAAAATGAAAACAAAAGCACATATAATATTTGCACTCAGTGTCTTGATTTGTATCGTTTCGGCATGCAATGACGATTCAGTAAACGCCTCGAATGTCGGGAATTCCTGCCAATGTGAAAAAGACCAGGTATGTGCGGCCAACGGCATCTGCTACGACGATCCGGGCTGTGCCAAATGCGAAGCCGATCAGGTCTGTGTCGGCGGTTATTGCTTCAGTTCTGACGACAAATGTGCGCAGTGCGATGCCAAACAATCCTGCGTTAATGAAAAATGCTACGACGCCGACCATGCATGCGCCAAATGCGATCCGCAGGAAGTCTGCGTCGGCAAAAAATGCTATGCATCCGACAGCAAATGCGCGAAGTGTAATGAAGATCAGGCCTGCATAAATGAAAAATGCTACGATGCAGATGATCCCTGCGCAAAATGCAAGGATGGCCAGGTTTGTATCGGAAAACAATGCCTGGATAAATCAGACCCCTGTGCAAAATGCAAAGAGGATCAGGTCTGCGCGAACCAGACCTGCTACGAGGAAGGTGATCCCTGTATTTCGTGTACAAAAGGCCAAAACTGCATCGATGGCAAATGCATCGATCCCAACGACAAATCCTGCGAATCGGAATGCACCGCCCCCGACTACTGCGAAGACGGCATTTGCCAGAAATGTGAGAATGTATGCGAAGACAATTGCTGCAGCGATGGTCAGACATGCGACCTGCTGCTGAAGCAATGCGGACAGGCATGCGAAGATCCCAGCCAGGTGTTATGCGGTGATGATTGCTGCAGCGCAGATCAGGAATGTGATCAGGCCTACGGATGCAGCCCCGTATGCGTCGATGGAGAATCGACCCGATGCGAAGGCAAAACCTCAGTTTCCTGCTGCAGCAATGAAACAGAAGAATGCCTGAACGGTTCATGCGTACCGATCTGCGCCGGAACACGCTGCGGCGAGGATCAACTGCTCTGCTGTGAAGACAAAACCCCCGTATGCGAGGACAACGTCTGCAAGATCAAGTGTGATGCCGAAAAACGCTGTGGTGCCAGCGACGAATTCTGCTGCAAGGACGAAGAAATATGCATCAACAACACATGCTCAGCACACGGAGACAAGTGTTCTAAATCGAGTGACTGCAATTTCGATGAAATCTGCGAAGAATCCACACAGCTCTGCGTCAATGAGGACAACATTCCCAGCACATGTCAGGTCATTCCCAAATTCAGCGAGTTCAAGGCCAATCTTCAGTGGCACTGGCCCAATGATCTGCCGGGAGGCGTGCCCTCGACAGATCCTGATTATATTCGCGTCATCGTCATGCCGATGGCCGCAAATCTGACGGACGACAATAACGATGGGGCCGTCAATGAAGACGACGTCCCCGATGTCGCGTTCATTGCCTATTCGACAAAAGTCGGACCTGATCATCAGGCACCGAGCGTTCTTCGCGTCATCAGCGGGGACGACGGCCACGAAATTGCTTCGTCAAAACCGCGTTACTGGACGTATCCGCTGGACGCAGTCATCGCCGATATCGATGACGACGGCAAAGCTGAAATCATCCTGGGAACCAACCATCACCGGGTATATACATCCGGATCCACGACCATCGATTTTTCGACCGGCGAAGCAGAAGATTATCTCGAAGCCCTGAGCGTCGAAAAGGACAGTGCTTCCCCTACCGGTTACTCGCTTAAAACCAAGTACCAGCTTCAAATCACGAAGGGACGGAAATTATTCTTCCTCTCTGTTGCCAATATTGACGGCAAGGATAAGCCTGAAATCATCACCAATGATGGCGTAGCGAGCATCGTGACGGATGGTTCCGGCAACAAAAAACTCGAATGGCGCGAGGGATGTAAGAACGTGAGTCTGGGCTATCCGCATGCTGCGGATTTGGATGGCGACACCATTATGGAACTGGTGACGGGGCCGGCAATCCTGAATGATCACTGCCAGACGCTGGCCTCCGGCGGCAGCGGCGGCCATATCGCAATCGCCAACCTGATGCCAAGCGGGGATGATGCGGCGACGACCGGAGAGCTCATACCGGAAATCGCCCACGCGATCAGCGGCGTCGGCGGCGGTCAGTTCGAATTCTGGAAAGTGTATAAAGTCGATCAGGGAGGCGGCAATTACAAGTGGAGCATGTCAAAAGCCTGGAATGCCCCCATCCCCGTCGACCAAAAGCGCGAAATCTACACCAGCAACAATTGTCCGGGCAGCGGAGCCTGGGTATGCCAGTCAGGTGCCGGAACTCCCGTCATTGCTGACTTCAATAAAGATGGCACACCGGATATCGGCGTCGCCGCGAGGTATTATTATATCGTTTACAGCAACGACGGTACTCCCAATGGCGGAAAAGTCCTCTGGGCAGACAGCAAAACCATCGATTATTCCAGTGCTTCGACGGGTTCGAGCGTCTTTGACTTCGAGGGCGACGGCATTGCCGAAGTCGTTTATGGCGATGAACAGCATCTGCACATTTATTCGGGATCCGGTTCGGGCGTCGACAATGACGGCGACGGCTACAACGATCCCAAGGAGATCTTTTCGGTAGCAAACTGGAGTGCCACGGGGCAGGAATATCCCATCGTCGTCGATGTCGACAATGACGGCAGTACCGAAATCGTCATCGCATCCGACCTGCTGACCAACAACAATGAAACCGTCGGTGTCCGCGCATTCGAGGATCCGGGCGGTCAGTGGGTAAGAACGCGCCGAATCTGGAACCAGCATTACTATCACGTCACGAATATCAATGAGGACGGCACCGTTCCCCTTCATGAAGTGGTGAACTGGACGCATCCGAAACTCAACAACTACCGGCAGAATGTTCAGCCGAGCGGCGTTTATAACGCCCCGAATCTCGTTGCAACCGGCATGACCTCAGATCAGAAGGAATGCGAAAAGGGCATTCTCAAGCTGACCGCAAAAGTGGAAAATCAGGGTTCTCTGGGCATCAAGGCTGGTCTGAGCGTCAAGTTTTATGCGGTCGTGACGATCGACGGCAAAGATCAGAAAGTTCTCATCGGCGAAAAGAAGGTCGAAACGGTCATGCCGCCGGGGGCAAACGCTTCGGTCACGCTGGACTGGAACCAGGAAATTACCGTCGATGGCAAGAAAATCGAAATCAAATCTCCGGTTAAAATCTACTACATCGTGGATGAACCGACCGAAGGCAAGAGTTTCGGTGAATTCGTGGAGTGCAAAGAGGACGATAATGCGATTGCTGCACAGGATGTCGATCTTTGTCCCACGCACGTCTATTAATAAAAAGCAGCCGCAGCGTATTGGCGCAGCCAATAGCAGCGGCACCCGCAGCCGTATTGGGGGCGCGTCCTGCAGACGCCCCCCGATAGGCGCGGCCAACAGGCAGAATCATTCGACAGAATCATGAAAATAGATGCATTCATCGGCCCAGATCGTTTAGAATAGAATGCGTTTTTGTGGCTTTGAGGCCGTTTTACATCTGACGAGGAGAAAGAACATGACAAAAGAATGGGATGCACAGGTCGCCAATATCGACATCGATCAACTCAATGTACTGACCCTTCGCACACTTGCGATGGACATGATTCAGGCTGCGAATTCCGGTCATCCGGGGGCACCGATGGGCTGTGCAGCAATGGCACACGTCGTCTGGAGCCGCCACATGCATCTTTGCCCGAACCACATCGGCTGGGCGAACCGGGATCGCTTTGTGCTCTCGAACGGCCACGCCTCCTCGCTGCTCTATGCCCTGCTTCACCTGAACGGCTATCCGGTCAGTCTGGATGATATCCGGCAGTTCCGCCAGCTCGGCAGCATTACGCCGGGCCATCCCGAAAACCACGTCACCCCGGGCATCGATACGACGACCGGTCCGCTCGGACAGGGCATTGCCAATGCCGTCGGTTTTGCGATGGCCGAAACCCATCTGGCGGCTCGCTACAACAAGCCGGGACACAAGATCGTCGATCATTATACGTATGCGATTTGCGGCGATGGCTGCCTGATGGAAGGCATCAGCGCGGAAGCCGCTTCGCTGGCCGGCCACTGGGGTCTGAGCAAGCTCATCGTCCTTTATGACAACAACCACATCACCATCGACGGCACGACGGACGTCAGCTTTACCGAAGATGTGCCCAAACGCTTCGAAGCACACGGATGGAACGTCATCAAAGTCGAGGACGGCACTGACCTCGAAGCCATCGACAATGCGATCAAGGCCGCAAAATCCCAGCACGAAAAACCGACGCTCATCAGCGTTCGCAATCACATCGGTTTTGGCAGCCCGCACATGCAGGATACCTCGAAAGTTCATGGAACGCCGCTCGGCCCCGACGAAATCAAACTCACCAAAGCCGCCTACGGCTGGCCCGAAGATGCGCAGTTCTTTGTCCCGACCCGCGTCGCCGAAAGCCGCTCACAAAGAGTTGCAAAACACGATGCTGCCTACGATGCCTGGAAGGCCGATTTCGAAGCCTATCGTAAGGAATACCCCGAACTGGCCGCCGAATTTGAACGCCGCATGAGCGGAAAACTTCCCGAAGGCTGGGACAAAGTTCCCGCATTCGAAGCCGGAAAACCCATGGCCACCCGCGCTGCCGGCGGCAAGGTTTTGAGCGCACTTCATGCAAATCTGCCGGAACTCATGGGCGGCAGCGCCGACCTGCACGAATCCAACAAGACCTACGTCAAGGGTTCGGGCGACTACAGCAAAGCCGATCGCGCCGGACGCAACATGTTCTTTGGTATCCGCGAATTCGCGATGGCCTCGATCGTCAACGCCATGGCACTCTATGGCGGATTCATTCCCTATGGCGCGACATTCCTGGTCTTCAGCGATTATATGCGCCACTGCATCCGCCTGGGTGCGCTCGAAAAAGCGCATGCTTTCTGGATCTGGACGCACGATTCCATCGGCGTCGGCGAGGATGGCCCGACCCACCAGCCGATCGAGCATTTTGCTTCGCTGAGGGCGATTCCGGATTTCGTGTTCATTCGCCCGAACGATGCCAACGAAACGCTCGAAGCGTTCAAATTCGCCATCGCCTCTGACCGCCCCGTCGGCCTGGCTCTGTCGCGCCAGAACTGCCAGACACTCGACCGCACCGTCTATGCGCCGGCCGAAAATCTCAAAAAAGGCGCCTATACGCTCATCAGCGACGACAATCCCGAATTCATCATCCTGGCCTCGGGATCCGAAGTCGACATCGCCATCGATGCCTACACTCAGCTCAAGGCACAGGGCAAAAAAGGCCGCGTCGTCTCCGTGCCTTCGCACCAGTTGTTCCTCGAACAGCCCAAAGAATACCGCGAATCGGTCCTGCCCAAATCGGTCAAAAACCGCGTCGCTGTCGAAGCCGCCTGCGAAATGAGCTGGGAAAAACTCATCGGGGATGAAGGCAAATTCATCGGCATGCATTCGTTCGGCGCTTCCGCACCGGCAGGCCTGCTCTACAAACACTTTGGCATTACGGCCGAAGCCGTCGTCAAAGCCGTGCTCGGTTAATTTTATTGGGGCGCATCTATCTCGCCCGAACGGGCTCGATACGATGCGCATCTGCCGGCCTATTGTCATACGGCCGGCAAAACATTGTGTGGTGCAATCAGCAGATCGCACCTGAGGCCAGGGGGACCTGAAAACGCTTTCATGAGGAGATACCTATGAAATTCAACACATGCGTGAGAAAAAGTATTATCGGGCTGTTCCTGACCTTTTTAATGGGCATTCCTGCAGCTGCCGCATACGCGCAGGATTCCCGGAACGACGATGAAACCAAAAAACTGGAAGAAAAGGTCGCAGAGCTTAAAGCTGAAAATGAAAAACTCAAGCTGGAAATGCAGCTCGCGAAACTCGAAAAAGAAAATCAAATACTCCAGAACAGGCTTACAAACCAAAAGCTGTCTGAGAAATTTAGAACAGAGGTTCTAGCGCTAAGAGAAAAAGTCTCGAAATGCGGCGAGGATATGAGACTGGATGTATTATTTGATGTGGATAAGACCGGAAAAACTCAGAATATCCAGTTAATCCCTGACAAACAGAATACAGCCCCGGGAAAATGCACTCTTGACTTGTTTAAAAAACATCAGTTCCCCGAAGGCAGAGAGCGACAGGGAATCCATTTAGCAGACCTTCTCCCAAAGAAGAGTGCAGATTATTTAGCAATAAAGCAAGAGAGCAAAAAATGCAGCAGGGATATTAAAGTGGATGTATCATTTAATGTGGATGAAGTTGGAGCCCCCAAAAATATTCAGTTTATCCCTGACAAACAGAATACAGAAATAGAAAAATGCATTCTTAATGTAATTGAAAATTATCAGTTTAAACGTGGAGAACCAAAGGAATTCTATATATATAACATCCTCTCTGCGAGGAATGCAGAAAAAGGATCGCTCCCACCGAAGGGTGCAGATAATAAATCAATCTCACCGAAAGATCTTAAAACAGGGGTGAAAGCGATAAAAGAAGAAGCCAAAAAATGCGGCAGTAATGGAAAGCTGTCCGTCTCATTTGATATAGATGAGAACGGAAAAGCCCAGAACATCAAGTCAACCAATGGTAATCTTCAGAATACGGACGCAGAAAAATGCGTCATTGACGTGATGAAAAACTATCAGTTCCCCAAAGCTGAAAAACCGGTAAAGGGGATCAATTATATGTTTAAATTGTGATTTGACGCCCCGTTGGGGCGTGTCTGATTCTTTTTCGTACAGACGTTCCACAGAACGTCTCCAACCACTCATCATTAACCACTATGAAATACAGACAGGAAAAAGTCGCACGCGAGGTTCTTCGCGTCCTTTCGAGCGCGATATTCGAAGACGCTCAGGATCCGCGCCTGCTTCAGGTTTCGATCACGAACGTCAATATGTCCTCGGATCTTTCGGTTGCCTCCGTTCATTGGCTGTGCCCCAAAGATGCCGATAAAACCGATATTGCCAAAGCACTGGTTGAGGCAACGCCCTATCTGCGATCCGTCGTCGCCGACGAAATGGACCTGCGGCGCGTTCCCAACCTCAAATTCTATTACGATGAATCCTACGAGAACGGCCTGAAAATGGACGAACTGCTCGCCAAACTTCGTTCCGAAGGCCAGATGGGCAGTGATTCCGGTGAACAGGCAGATTCATAAAGCACAAAGCACATTCGACATTCATGTTTGACCGACTCTCTCATTTACAGCCCAATATTGATAAACTCGTTCCCATTATCCATGAAGCGCATCGGGTTCTGGTTTCGATGCACTGTCGTCCGGACGGGGACGCAGCCGGTTCTGCCATTGCGATGGCCCATATTCTGCGCGCTCTGGGCAAGGATGTCACCGTCCTCAACGTCGACGTCATCCCCGATAACTTCATGTTTCTGAACGGAGCCAAAGACATCGTCCACGAACTGACGGATTATGACTATGATCTGTGCATGGTTCTGGACTGTGCGGAACCATCGCTTCTTGGGCGCAGTTTTCCTTACGATAAACTCACCTGTCCCTGGGTATTTGTCGATCATCACAAAACGCCCTGGACGGATTGCCTCGTCAATCTCCACGATTCGAAGGCATCAGCCGTCGGAGAAATCCTGTTTCACCTGTGCAATGCACTCGGCGTTGAGTTGACGCAGGATATTGCCCGCGCGCTCTATACTTCCATCATCACCGACACCGGTTCCTTCCGATATACATCGACGACTGCCGATGCCATGCGCGTATGCGCATGTCTTTTGGCCACGGATTTCGATGTTTGGGAAGTGGCATCCTACATTTACGAGAACAATCCGGTTGCCAAACTCAAGCTTCTCGGACTCGTCCTGCAAACGCTCTGGCTCTCGAAAGACGGCAAACTGGCCTGTCTGCATGCGGATCGCCAGATGCTTAAACAATGCCATTGTTCCGGCGGTATGACGGATGGATTTATCAACTATGCGCGCAGCATTGCCGGCGTCGAAGTCAGCATATTTCTGACCCAGTTCGACACGAACCTGTATCGTTTGAGTTTCCGTTCGCGCGGCAACATTGATGTTTCTGAGATTGCGTCACGATTCGGCGGCGGCGGTCATAAAAATGCTGCTGCGTGTACTCTGCAGGGATCGGTTGAATCCATCCGAAATCAAATCGAGACACTGCTTACAGAAGAATTTTTCGTCTGAGCCTCAGCCACGGATTCCGAAAAAAATCCCCCGACTGCATGATGGCAATCAGGGGAGCCATTGATATCAGGATTCAGGAAATTTTATCGTTCACGGTTTTTCGCAAAATTTTCTGCGGTAACGAGCAGCTCGCCGCATCCCTGAGCAGTGAATATACCTTCAAATTCCGCTTTTTTCTGGCAGCTGTCTGCCTGCTTGTGCAATTTATCGACGAGAATATAGGTCGACACGTAATAACCGGAATTGGTCTGATTTTCAGTGAGCTTTTTGGAGGAATTACCAGCCTGAGCATAAGCTGAGGCATAATCACTGCAGGCCTTTGTTCGCCTCTCGGCATATTCAGGACCACCAAATTTGGTTATGATATTTGTCATGGCATTGCAGTCATTTGTTTTGGCACCTGTTGAATCCCACATTTCCCACATTGGCTCAACAATATCACCAAAAATCGTCGGTTTTTCGAATGAATCCTTGCCATCTTCACCACATCCGACAACACCGGCACACAACCCCAAAGCGAGTGCAACAAAGGCTGATTTCCTAATCCATTGAATCATGTTTATAACTCCATCGACAGAAATGGATCAAAGCCGCAGCAAAAGCTGCGGTCTGTCAATATAAACCAAAGAAAGCAAAACAAAAAGCAGGATTAGCCCTGTTCTTTATTTTCTTCAGCGGCCTTACCGGAATCTTCAGCGACTTTATCGAGTTCGTTATTGAAATCATCCCACGAATTAAACGCATTTTTCTGTTCTTCGGTCATCGCGGATTCGCATGCTTTAATGTTTTCATAAGTGTTTTTCATGTCCTTTGCACAGTCATTAATCTTCTTGATCGTGACCAGCGAGCATGTTGCTGAATCCACGGCTTTCCAATCCGTCACGCCACTGTATTCGGTAATGGCATCCTTCATGGCATCGTGATTCTTCGAAATATATTCCGTACCGCCGGCAGCTTTGGCCTCACACGTATCCTTGCCTTCGATCGAAGCGCGGAATGCCTCTGACTGCACACAGATTGCAGTTTTCTTGCAGCCGGCGACCTTACCGGCAATATCCGCAGTTCTATCAAGTGTATCTTCGAGCTTGTCTGACTCATCACAGGCAACAAAACCAACTGCCATCACAGCAACAAAAGTTCCCAGCAATATTTTTTTCATCATTTGAAAATCCTTTAAATGCAAGAGTTTATATACTCCATAGGCACACCAATGGAGCAACACTGTCGCTATATAGCTATAAACTTGAAAAATCTCAATAAATGCCCCGAAAAAAGAAGCCTGCATCCTAAAGAATACAAGCTTCTTGCATGAAAAATGAATTAATTTAACGATATTACTTGAGCATATTCGGCGAAACCGTGAAGCTCAGAATGCCCTTGTTAGTATCGGTCGCCATTTGCTCACCAATGACTTTCCATCCAGAATCCCTGCTCACCGAAATCTGGATCTGAATTCCTTCGCTTTTAGCAATTTGATAAGCACCATCTTTGGTATTCTGAAGCTCACAAGCACCAACCTCGAGAACATCGATCTTGTCGCCGGCTTCAATGGCATTAGCCATTTCGAGGGCAACATAACCCCCCAAACCTCCGAGAGAGACATACGGATGTTCCGTCCTGGCCGCATTCATATAATAATTACACTTGCCGTCGGCCAGTGGATATGCCGTGAATGCATCCGGCTTACCCAATGCTCTTGTGGGATCGGTAGCCATCGGCGCGAAATCATCAATACGCTCCCCGGCCTTCATACCATCAGAACGCATATAACCCACAACACTCACAGCATAAGACACTTTTCCATCCGATTTTGTCAGCACGACAGCATCGATGTCGGCTCCCGGATCATCGCTGCGACATAAGCCTGTTTTCTTGTCTTTTTCGCATGCCGGTGACTTATCATCGATGCGGACATATCTGAATTTATCTTCAAGCTCAGCTATGGGAGAACATATCCTCGATGCATCGCAGATATACCCTGATTCACAATCAACATCACTGACACATTTTTGAATCGAATCCGGTATGGCTGCACATTGCCCGTCGGCACAGACATAACCCGTTTCACAGTCACTGTCCTTATTACAGGCTTTATCCGTGCCGGAAACACAGGTCGCCGTATTGCCATCGATATGAAAATGCTCACCATTATGACAGCTGATTTGATCGGCACATGCATGTATAGAGGGTACACAAACAGGATATCCAGAATACGGATCGCAGTCCACCGGGCAGGCAGAGCAAAACTTTTCACCAACTTTTATATCAGACTTTGTTAATTCGTACTTTACTTCGATACAATATTCACCCTCTGAGCAATCTCTTGCATCTTTGCACCTATTGTAATAGGTGATCAGCCAATCGTTGCCATCTCCTGAATTATACTTACATACAGCAACCCCGGATTCTACCGACATCGTTTGATCGTCCAGGCAAGCAGCAGATGCCCCACAGACACCCAATTTTGCAACGCAAACAGGATGATCCTTGTCTGCAGCACAATCCTTCTGACATGCAGAACAAAATGCCTCGCCAGCTCTTACGCCATCTTTGGCGACCAATGCTGTGATGCAATGCTCATTTGGCCCGCATAAGCCCCGGCATGCATCATCCCCTGTGGGAGGAACCCAGTTATCTTCTTCACATGCCCACAATAGTGCAGCACAAATGACAAGCACAGACCAATTCTTTGCTTTCATGAGCATCCCTCCTCTGTTAATTGAGTAATTCCTGAGCAACCGTGAAGCTCAAAATTCCTTTATTGGTACCATCCGCAATAGACTCGCCAATGACTTTCCACCCTTTATCCTGGCTCACCGAAATCTGAAGTTTGATGGGTTCTGCCTTGTTTTCTGGTTTACCACCGTTTTCACTGCATGCACCGACTTCAAGGACATCGATCTTGTCTCCGGCTTCTATGGCTTCAGCCATTTCAAGGGCAACAAAACCGTTCTTACCGCCGAGAGATACGTACGGACGCTCAGTTTTGGCATCATCCAGGTAATAGGCGCACTTCGCATCGGCATTGGGATAATTCACAAATGAATCCGGTTTGCCCACGGCTTTTTGTGGATCGGTAGCAGCCGGCTTCTGCGGATCATAACGCTCACCAGCCAGCAAGCCATCGGAACGCATATAACCAGCGACTTTGGCGGCATAAAACATATTTCCATCCGGTTTTATCAACACGACGGCATCGATATCGGCTCCCGGATCGTCGGCATGGCATTTTCCATCCTCATCCTTTGTACAGGCATCAGACACATCGTCGATGCGAACATATCTGTAGACCTCTTTATCCCCCACTTTATCAGGCACACATATTTCCTGGGATTTATCGCACACATAACCGTTCTTGCAATCTTCATCGGCAGAACAGTTTTCCACATTGGTGCTCACACAGGTCGCGGTCATACCATTGACCAGGAATTGCTGATCAGACGGACAAGTTTGCACAGCTGCACAGACATGAATGGAGGAAACACAGACGGGATATTGTGAATCAGGATCACAGTCAATCGGGCACGCAGAACAGAACTTATCGCCGACTTTGATGACATCATCGCCAGCTACTTCATACTTTGCTTCAATGCAATACTCGCCATCCAAACAATCTTTGTTTGTCTCGCATACGCCCTCGTCGCTCTCACAGCCCTTCCCCTCTACTGTGACTTTAATTTTTTGATCCTCAACCCCTTTTGCCGAAACCGCGATTTCTGCAGTACAGTCTTTGCCGGGTTCTTTGGCTTTGAGCTCGATCTTACCGGTTCCCTTGTCATCCGTCGAAACATGATCATCGACAGAGACACATTTTTCATCACTGCTTGCAAGTTTGAGCGAAGCATCCTTAATCTTTTCCTTACCCTTGAGATAAGTCACTGTGACTTCTTTTGCTTCGCCGCATCTTACCGTCACCGCATTCTCTGAGATATCGAGAGCATAGTCGTCGGCTTCCCCTTCGTTATCGCCGCCGGAGTCTTTCCTGCATACGGCAAACCCATCTTCGACCTTCAGTGATTCGCCCTTTTCACAAGTATCCTTCGCTCCGCATACCCCCAATTTTTCGACGCATACAGGATGATCCTTATCGGCAGCACAATCCTTCTGACACTTCGAACAAAACTCATCACCTGCTTTGAGGCCATCGTGTACATCATCAGCCTTGATGCAATACTCCTGGGCACCGCATTTATCTTTATTACAAGTCTTTGAATCATCAGAGGATTCACTTGACTCATCACTGCATGCACACAACAACGCCGCACAAACAACCAGCACAGACCAACGCATCGCTTTCATATATTCTCTCCTTCCGGACAACTGCCCAAAGGCCACGATGGCTTTCATTCAACATGAAATAAGGTTCTGTTTAACCCGCGTGGATACTTGAGAACCCAGCTCCACACTCGTATAACAGAACCTAAATTACCTCACCGATATTAATTGAGCATATTCGACGAAATCGTAAAACTCAGGATTCCCTGATTTGTACTATCTGCTGAATGTTTCCCAACAATCTTCCAGGTTTCACCCGTACTGCTGATAGAAATCTGAATCTCTTCAGCTTTGGCTTTTTGAGAACCACCGTCTTTGGTATTCTGAAGATCGCAGGCTCCGATTTCCAGAACATCAATCTTGTCGCCGGCTTCGATAGCATTGGCCATTTCTAGGACGACATATCCACCCATACCTCCAAGTGAGACGTATGGATGTACAGTCTTCTCGGCATCAATATAATAGGCACACTTACCATCCACAGCAGGATAAGCAGCGAATGCATCCGGTTGGCCCAATGCTCTTGTAGGATCGGTTGCTGCCGGTATGTTCTGATCAAAACGCTCACCAGCCTTCAGACCATCGGAACGCTGATAACCAGTGACTGAAACGGCATAATGTAATGTATTATCCACTTTTGTCAGCACGACGGCATCAATATCAGCACCCGGATCATCGACATGACATAAGCCATCCTTATCCAATGTACAGGCAACAGACATATCGTCGATACGAACGTATTTGAACTCGTTGTATACCTCAACCACGCACTGTTTGGCTTTACAGACATAACCTGTTTCACAGTCCGCGTCGTTTTCACAGGCATTGGCATCAGCTACGCACTGTTTGGCTTTACAAACATAACCTGTTTCACAGTCGGTGTCTTTTTCGCAGGTTTTGGCATCAGCTACGCACTGTTTGGCTTTACAAACATAACCTGTTTCACAGTCGGTGTCTTTTTCGCAGGTTTTGGCATCAGCTAC
>JAFRYG010000054.1 GCA_017441205.1 Pseudomonadota bacterium | reverse complement strand
TCCCGGGCTATCATCTGTCGCCCATCAGGGCGATTTTTATGTGAAATTGCTCGTTGCCGGGGTTACGCGCTTCGCGCTCACCCCGGGCGATCAGCTGTCGCCCCTGCAGGGCGATTATTATGTGAAATTGCTCGTTGCCGGGGGTTACGCGCTCACCCCGGGCTGTAATCTGTCGCCCCTTCAGGGCGATTTTTATGTGAAATTGCTCGTTACCGGGGTTACGCGCTTCGCGCTCACCCCGGGCTGTAATCTGTCGCCCATCAGGGCGATTTTTATGTGAAATTGCTCGTTGCCGGTCGCACTCGACCGGATTTTAATTGTCGCTCTTTAAGTAATTATTTCTGGATACAAGCTATGGCAGCAGAGATACCGTCTAGTGCACAGCTCGTGATACCTCCGGCGTATCCAGCGCCTTCGCCGAGAGGATACAGCCCTTCGATATCGACGGCCTGATACTTGTCATTGCGCAGGATTCGAACGGGCGAACTCGTTCGTGATTCGACACCAATAAAGCTGGCGTCCTGAGTGATAAAGCCGTGCATTTGCCGATTGAAGACCGGGAGAGCGGCTTCGAGAGCAATGCATATTTTTTTCGGCAATACAGCATGAAGATTACTGGGATGTGTTCCCGGTGAATAGGTCGTTTTTGGGGAAACGGACGGCGTCTTATGGGCAATGAAATCCGTCATGGATTGAGCCGGCGCGAATGCCGGCGGACAATTCATGGCAGCTTTTCTTTCGAGAGTACGAATCCATTGCAGGCCGCCGAGCGGCCCTGATGGGAACATGTCGGGCGTGACCTGTACGACGAGTGCTGCATTGGCAAAACGGCCATTTCTGTGACTTCCGCTCATGCCATTGACCACGCGTGTGTTTTCTGACGTCTGCGAAGCGACGACGCGGCCGCCGGGACACATACAGAATGAAAAAACACTGGGCAATTTGTCATCATTGAAGCGGACGGCATATTCAGCCGGCGGCAAGAGAGGATGATTGGCATAGCGGCCATACTGAATTTGGTTGATCAGTGCCTGCGGATGCTCGACCCGGACCCCGACTGCGAGCGGCTTGGGTTCCATGGCAACGCCATGGTGCAGAAGGCTGTTGAACGTGTCGTCTGCACTGTGTCCGATACAGAGGAATACGGCATCTGCGGGATGAAAATCCCCATTGACGATGATGCCCCGACAACGTCCGGACTCGATTTTGAAATCATCGACGCGTTGTCCGAAATGATAGCGAATGCCCCTGGATTCGAGCCATTTTCGCATTTCGACGAGGATTGGAGTCAGACGGTCCGTGCCGATATGGGGATGTGCTTCGTACAGGATAGAACTATCTGCGCCGAACTGAACAAACCTCTGCAGGATGTGCGGAATGTATTTCGACTTTGTGCGCGTCATGAGCTTGCCGTCGGAATATGTACCTGCGCCGCCTTCGCCGAAACAAATATTGCTCTCGGGATTCAGCACGGCGTTATGCATCAGACCGGCGACGTCGCGCGTGCGTTCGGAGACCATTTTTCCGCGTTCAAAGATTTCGACTTTGAATCCGGCTTCGGCGAATGTCATTGCAGCAAACAATCCCGAAGGTCCTGCGCCGACGATGGCGATGTGAGGAGGTGATGTTCTTTTGGCGAATGAGGGGAGCCGAAAATCCGGAGCAGCGACGGTGCATCCTTTCTTTTCGAGCTGGAATGCGAGCATTTTGTCACGCGGCGAGATTTCGATGTCGAGAATTGCCTGATATTTTGGTCTTTTCTGACGGACATCGAGGCTTCGTTTGTGGAATTTCCAGTCGAGTATGGCTGATTTTGGGATGCCGAGCTGTCGTGCTGCAGAGCCTGGAAAATCGCCGGCCTCATCGAGTGAAAAGAATAATTGTGGCGTAAAATAGTGCATATTGATTTGATTTTATTAAAGAAAATATGAAACGAAGCATCCGCTCCCATCCCAATTCTGTCGCGAATGAGGCAACATTTCTCTAAAATCCTCTTTCCCAACGGAGCAGAGAGAATATTCAGAAACTGATGGCCCATTCGGTCATCGGAGCTGCTGGGCGCATTTATCAAAAAAATGTTTATTCTGCCAGAGAATGCACTGGAATTTCGGGATTTTATGCAGCATGTCACAGCGGGTGCGGCGCGTATCTCGCCGCAAAGGCGGATAGCGCCGCATGACCGGGCGTATGCGGCAAGCATAGCCCGGTCGGCAGGCCGCAGCGCAGCAAGGCCAGCCCCTTATGCCACAAAGCAAAACCAGCATGTGACAGCCCCGATCCAGAGGATGAACCCGACAGCGGCCTGGATGAAGCGTTTTTTCCAGTTATCGGGACCGATAAAGCAGTCTCTTCTTGTCGTATATCCCAGCCATTCACGGGAGAGTGTGAGGCTCCAGACGGAAGTGGAGAGCGGCAGCATGAGGCATGACCAGGCGATGAGAATCAGAGCAGTGTGGCGCGACGGGATGAATAAAGATACAGTGATTCCCAGGATCCAGATGGCGAAGAGAATTTTTACGCGAATCAGATTTGGTGCGGAAACCTGTTCGATATCCGTGTTATTTTGAACGGGACTCGTGTTGAGAATGTGGAACGAAGCTATCCAGAGGACGAATAATGTTCCCCAGACTGCCGGAGAAAAGATCCAGATTCCGCGCGTCATGAAGAGCATGCCGAGGATTCCGGCGACGTAGAGCAGAGCGAATATTCTTTTGAATCGGAGCTGTGCGAGAAAGCAGGCCGCGAAAGTGACGAAGGCTGTCGGCAGGAAAACGGGCAGGAAAGCGGCTGAGATGCCGGGAGAGAACGCGAGCCACCACATGCAGAGCATGATAAAGCAGCATGTGATGGTTCTGGACAGACGGGTCATTGAGCAAATTGTTTGAGGCGTTCAATAATGAGATCGAGCGCGATCAGGTTGTTTCCGCCTTCGGGGATAATGACATCGGCGTATCGTTTTGAGGGTTCGACGAATTCGAGGTGCATAGGCCGAACGGTTTTGTAATACTGTTTTCGGATCGAGTTGAAGTCGCGCCCACGTTCTCTCATATCGCGGCGGATTCTGCGGAACACGCGGATATCCGCATCAGTATCGACGAAGATTTTGATATCGAGCATTTCGCGCAGTGGTTCGAAACAGAAGAGCAGGATGCCTTCGACGACGATGACGGGCAGTGGATCGATATGGATCGTTTCGTTTGGCAGGCGGGAATGGGTTTTAAAATCGTAGAGAGGGACGTCGATGGACTGACCATTTTTCAGGGCTTTGAGATGTTCGACGAGGAGTTCGCTTTCGAGGCTCGAAGGGTGGTCAAAATTGACTTCTTCGCGTTCTTTGAGGGGTAGGAAGGAAAGATCGCGATAGTACCAGTCGAACTGAATCAGGTTACTAGCCTCACCGAGTCCTTCGCGGATTTTCCTTGCCAGAGTGGTTTTCCCGGAGCCGGTTCCACCGGCGATGCCAACAAATTTCGGTACAGTCATGAATGCATGCCTTTATGCTTGGATCCTTCGGAATGAAGGCGAGGAATAGTTGCAATTAAGACAGATAGTGTCAAATGAATTATTGATTAATCTGAATGTATTTATTCGAACTGCCGGAGCCAATCGTCGATGATTTCGGCGAGTTTTTCGGGTTCTTCGAGCTGTGGGGAATGTCCGAAAGTGTCGGGGAAGATGCGGGTTGCCTGAGCGGGAAGATGTGTATCGAAGAATTCGCACATCTTGTGCGGCAGGACATGATCTTCCTTTCCCCAGATGAGCAGAGTGGGATTCGGGATATTCTGAAGCATCTGAGGTGTAAAGATGAGTTCTTTGGTTGGGGACTGGGGATCATCATCGATGTCGGTGATGGATTTTAAGAGGCTGTGGAATCCACGACTTTTGAGGGTATGCAGCATGAATGGCGCGAGTGTGTAGGTCGTGGTTTTGGGGTGCACCCAGATACGATCGATGATTTTTTTAACCCCTTTGAGGTCGCTGACATTAAAGAGATCGACGACATCGTGTGCAGAAGTTGGGAAGGGTGCGCCAGCGGGGGAAATGAGTACATTTTTATTGGCATAATCCGGGCATTCGCATGCGAATCTAACCGTGAAAGCGCCGCCGAGGGAATTGCCGATGATGAGGTTGTTGTCATCGGGGTCGAGATTTTTCAGGAGGCATGTTTTGACGCATTTATAAGCGTCATAGCATGTGAATTGTCCCATTGGATTTGGAGAAAGCCCGTGGCTTGGGAGATCAAATACGAGAAAATCCTTTGCCGTGCCGAGCATTGCCTTAACGAGCGTCATCCATGTGACAGTGGATGCGACGAGCCCATTAACCAAAGCGACATGGGGACCTTTGGAATTGAGTCCCGGGATGCGAGCGACGTGCATCGTTTTTTTGCAGATACGCTGGAAGCCCGGGGGCATAGTATGCAGAACTGGAGTAGTCATATCACAAAAAAACGCGGCTCAAATCCGACCGCGTTTTGATTGAATGAATGGAATTATTCGCCGGTTCCGTTTTGATTCGGCGTCATTTGGCAAGTGAACCTGTAATTTGCATCAGAACCCGTGTAATTCTGGGAACGGACGCTGAGCAAATGACACTGATACTCATCGCAGTCTGCTTTTCCATTTCGATTATTGTCGATACCGTCGGTGCAGACATAGAGCTCATGAGCAAGTATGGCGCCGCGTTCGACATCCGGGAGAGATGCGAAGTTGGCAGGTCTTGCAGGAGGTTCCTCGCCAGCGCCCATACAATAAGAAGTTTGAGCGCAATCGGGGTCATCACAATCGATCAAACCATTGAGATTATTATCCCGGTTGTCAGAGCATTTTTCTTCTGTATTTTCGGGGCTTTCAGTGACGCTGTTTTTACTTTCGCAATAATCTTTTGATTCCTGAGTTGCGATGGAGTCATAGCCGCGTTTTTCGCCGCTGCATGAATAATCGGCACAATCGACGTAACCGTCGCAATCGTTATCTACGCCATCGGAGCATGCGTCGACGGTATTTTCGTCACCGCTCGGGACGCAGCAGACGGACAATTTTTTGCAGTTATTATCCTGACAATCCGTATAGCCATTGCAATCGTTGTCGATGCCGTCAGAACATGCATCATCTTCATTTTCAGCGCCGGTCGGGATGCAGCATACAGACGTTTTTTTGCAGTTATTATCCTGGCAATCGACGTATCCGTTACCATCGTTATCCAGCCCATCGGCGCACTGATAAACGGTGCTTTCAGTCGGAGTACAAACCGTTTTTCCGGGTCCTGGGATTTCTTCGGTACCCATACTCTGACACCCCGGATCGTCGCAGTCGATCAAACCATCCTTATCGTTGTCGAGGCCATCCGTGCAAAGCAAAATTGTGTTTTCTTCAGTGATACCAAGTGCAGGATTATTAATTGTTGGAGTTTCCGAATCCAGTCCGCATCCTGCGCATACGAGCGCACCAGCGATGACTGAAAGAACAATAGTTCGTGCGAATTGCCTTTTCACTTACTTTTCCTCACAAATACTTTTACTGCAGCAATACCGACATGCTGCATAGCATACCTCTCTCATAAACTATTCCACACCTTTGTGACAAGTTCAAAATCTGCACGAATCACATGAAATTGCGCCAGCAGAAAAAAGACTCAGAGTGTGGATAGAAAAAGAGGGCAGTATCAGCGAGTTACTTTTGGCAAAGAGACGCTGGACCATGTAATTTCAGCATTTTTTTTTGCCTTGTCACCGGGAGCGAGTCTTGCCTGCATGACCCGTGTCCTATCGTCTTCGCTGACGGGCACGAGAGCCTGAATATGGAATATATTTGCAGACAAATCATCGAGAGCCTGGATAACATCCATATCGGTCACATGAGAGGCAGCCTGATAATTGTGGAATTCCTTTTCAATGGCATTCGTATCTGACTGCCAGATTTTTCCTCTCATTGCGGAGATGAATAATTCCACATCGTGGATATCGGGGGAGTAGAAAGCTACCTGTCCCTTATTTTTTTCGTTGTATACAGAGAGTATTCTCAGCGTATTGGTATTGTGGAGCAAGTGGAAGATGAGGACTTCGAGCGCGATGCGTCCCTGTTCGCTGACAGGAGTATTGAAGTACATGCGCAGATTGCAGTCACCTTCGCGGATATAGGACTGCACATCCCTTGGCAATGCTTCAAAGTCGAGGATAATTCCGCCTTTTCTCTGCCATTCGCGGAGCAATTCTTTCGGCCACTGGGAGCGAATATAGGTCTGGCTCGTCAGGCGTGCGGATGAAATTCTTGCGACCGGCATCTGATCTCTTGATATGAGCGCGCCCGAAAGATTGGCGAAATACAGATCTGCACCGGTAAAAATTGCTTCTTCCAGATTTGAAAAGCTCAGGTTTGCGCCCTGAAGATTTGCGCCGGTAAGATTTGAATTTTCAAGATCGGCAGCCTCGAGCAGACACCATGAAAGAACTGCCCAGTTCAGGCGCGCATTTGAAAGATTTGCCCATGAGCAGTTTGCACCGCAAAGATTGGCATTCATGAGCGAGGAACCGGAAAGGTCTGCACACTCCAGATTTGTGGATTCCATCTGAGCAGCCGTGGCATTCATGTTGGTCATAATTGCGCCCAGACAATCCGCATCATTGAGTTTCGTTCTGATCATCAGGGCATTCGAAAAGACGGCAGCTCTTGCCTTTGAACCGTGCATATCGGTTCCCGAAAGGTCCACTCCCGAGAGCTTTGTCCAGCTAAAATCACATTCCACGAGTGAAGCACGCGACATAATGGAATTTGAAAAATCAACTCTGGACAGATTTGACCCATTCAGGTTGGTACCGATCAGGCTGGCCCCGACCAGCGTCGAGCCGCTCAGATTGATCTGCTGCAGAGAGCATCCACTCAAATCGATACCATCCAGCTGACGATCATGAAAATCGCGTTCCCCCTTTTCATACAGTTCAAGCATCTCTTCACGAGTCAGGGCATTCGAAATCTGTTGAGCGCGATCCATACGAAAGCATCCTTGGGCAAATGATGCGTTACCCATATACGTTGTGTAACCAATGTTCATGCAGTCAAAAATGAAATCCGGAATGTACCACCTGCACACGCAAGGTGATTTGCTCCACCACATACACCTACATCTTTATCACCAAAAACGCAAGGGCGTGTTTGAGATATTTCAGGTGTTTTCTGTTTGGAGGGGGAAGGGGGGTAATGCTTAATTCATAATGCTTAATGCTTAATGCTTAATTCATAATTCATAATGCTTAATTCATAATGCTTAATTCATAATGCTTAATTCATAATGCTTAATTCATAATGCTTAATTCATAATGCTTAATGCTTAATGCTTAATGCTTAATGCATAATGCTTAATGCCGGGGTTAATAAATGTTCTGAAATTTTTGGTATTATGTTATAGACAGCGGAGGTTTGAGGTTTGCGTATGATGAGCTGTATTCGAAATAAAACCTTTGGATTGCTGATTGGCATTTGCTCAGTCATGGCGATTGCGGCGTGTCAGCCGCAGCAGAGCATTCGTGCGAATGTTTATTTCGAAACGGCGGAAGCGGCCTATCGTTCAGGTCAATACGAATCTGCGCATCAGAATTACAGTGCATTTTTAAAGCAAAATCCGGATCCACAGTTATCGCGTCTTGCAGAGCGCAGAATTCTGGCGATAGAGCGAGAGATTGAGTGTGTCATGGGGCAAAAGTCGGGCCCGCGCCCGGCATATGTGAACCAGGAAGAAGTTTCGGGAACGACGCCATCCCAGCATCCTCGGGTTCTTTATAGATCAGAGCGACCAGTGAGAATGCCGAATTATGAATGATGCATTGCTTTCGCGCTATCTTCATCGAAAGCTGTCCCGCAAGGCTCTTTTCGGTTTGTTCGCTGCGATTCCTTTATTTGCGCTGCTTTCATTTTTATGGGGGCCGGAAATTGGTGCGACGCCAGAAGCACCCGGAGGGAAATTTTTTGAGATTGCCTTTTGGGCAACATCCCTGGGTTCCGCATTTTTATCCTTTATCATGCTGGAAATTCTCTTCAGGAGTCATGAGACCAGGCTTCTTGCTTCCTGGCCGATCAAACCCCTGACGCTTTTTCTTTACCAGATGAAGCGGGTTTTTAAGGGCATCGGTATATCCACCTGCATTTATGCTGCATTCTGGCTTCCCTTGATTACCTCAGATGTCCCTGTCGTACTGCTGAGCATTGCATTATGGCCGATAGGCATGTGTGTTTGTGCTGCGGTAGCATCCGCCATCATTCTCTATGCGGGAAATGCCGGAACACAGAAAGACGGATCCGGCAGTTTTGGTGCCATGGCATTCAGTACTGCTCCAGCGATTGCCCTGGCAGTCTCGCTCATAACAACGTTATTGCTCAAACTGCTGGCGGAAGCATTGCTCAAGCCAGGTTTTTTTTATGCCGCACTGACAGCAAGCGGCATCACGCTTCTGATCTTAATCGTGTCATTTGTCTATGCCGCTCGTCTTTATGCGACACGGTATTACGCCATTCTGGCATCATTCTTCGATACCGATCTCGTTTTGCTCAACGCAAATTACGATTTTGTGGACAACAAACAGGCAAAGAGCATTCGTGATTCATCCTCTGTCGAATCGGCGATCTGTCAGTCATACGTGGCCCAATTCAGACGCAGATATGCATTATCCTCTGTTCTGGCGGGGACTTTTGCTGTCATCCTGATGATTGTTCTATACTATTCCCCGGAATATCTCGATTCCTTCTATGTTCCTCTAATTGCCCTTGTACCGTGGATTTTATTTTCCCATCCCTGGTCTGCACTGCAGGGAAAAGATATCCGAACAGGACTGATTGAGTTTTTTCCTGTTTCCCAACAGATTATTCGTCGTTCCTATTTTAAAGCCTGCTATTCGCTGATGCTGGTACAGGGCGGAATGCTCTCGGCTGTCGTTGGACTGGCCTACTGGATTCATACGGGAATCATGAAAGGCATTCTCTATGGTCTGTGTACATTTATATTATGTGCGCTTGTTACATCTATCTGCTGCGTAATAACGATTCGGATAATGAGGAAACAACAGGCATAATCAGAATTGCCGGACTGGGTAAAAAAGGGCCTTTATTCATTGAAGTCATACGATGTCCATACTTGAAATTCAAAACCTCTGTAAAACATTCGGAAAACTCAAAGCTGTCGATGATCTCTGCATGACCATTGAAGAAGGGCAGGCCGTTGCTTTTATCGGTCAGAACGGAGCAGGGAAGTCGACGACCATGCGAACGATCGCCGGCCTGTCCAGTCCGGATTCCGGTTCTGTCAAAATTTCCGGTTTTGATATTGCCAGCTCTCCAGTCGAAGCTCGCCAGCATCTTGGCTATGTTCCTCAGGAATTGTCGCTTTATCGTTATTTGACTGGCGATGAATATCTGTCACTGATTGCGAAGATACGCGGACTCAGTGCGGATGAAACAGAGAAACAGATATCGGAGCTTCTGAACCTTTGTGATTTGGATGCAGCCAGGAATCGGCTTATCCGGGAATATTCCGGAGGAATGGCCAGAAAAATCGCTATGGCCGGGGCATTGATTGGGACGCCGGATCTCGTCGTTCTCGACGAATCATTTGTCGGACTGGATCCGGAAAGCACCTATAAACTCGGCAGATATCTGAAGTCGTATGTATTGCGGGGAAGAGCAATACTGATTTCGAGTCACGTTCTGGACATGCTTCACAGTATGTGTACAAGATTCTTCATTCTTCATCATGGACAATGTGTGGCGGACTATACACTCGAGCAAGTTAATGAGATATGCAGTTCCCCGGACACCCCGAATCTGACTGCTCTCTACCTGAGAAAGACGGGACAGGCGGAACTGATAGAAAAACAATAATTCTGCATTTTGTTTATAACACTTTGAATTTTATGGATTTTTTAAGCAGAACATCTAAAGAGCACAGATATGGATGCATTGCCCCTCTGACTTGCTGCGCAAACAGCACTGCGGAGTCTGGTTCCCAGACACAAATAGTTTAAATATCAACTGAGTTTACTGTCAGCGGCAGGAATTAAACCTCCTGCATCCGATGTTGCATACATGAAACGATTATTCACAACCCTCATCATTATTGTATTGGTTCTGGCATTCTGGGGATGTTCTCACGGACCAAAGCAGATTGTCGTGCCTGTGGCGGGGCGATTTCAGGATGTTCAGAAGCAAAAAGCCGAAATGATAGAGCGCATGCGCAGCGATTTTCCGGAACTGCAGCCCCATGAACTGGAAGCCATCGATTCCATTCCCCGGACATTTTTTGTTACGTCTGCGGCACATCACCGAAGTTACGACGACAAATCCCTTCCGATAGGGAGTGGCCAGTCGACGATAAAGCTCTCGGATCTGGCTTTTTTGCTCATTCAGCTCAAGATACAGCCAACGGACAGAATTCTCGAAGTGGGAACAGGAACCGGTTATTTGGCTGCCGTATTGAGCCGTCTGGCGAGCGAGGTCTATTCGGTTGAAATTATTGAATATTTATACGAAATCGCCGTCAGCAGACTCGAACTTATGAATATCGGGAATGTCCATTTAAAATGCAATGATGGGCTCAATGGATGGGCTAAAAATGCCCCCTATGATGTTATAATAGTTTCTGCGGCAGTGCCTGAAATTCCTCAGGCTCTGCTGAATCAGCTCAAATCAGAGGCGCGTCTTGCAGCACCCATCATAGATGAATCTGGTAAGACAATGTGGTATGTGTATCACTGGCATGGAGAAGAACTCGAATCCATTGCCAAGCATCCGTCCAAGGTTCAGGCTGCGATTCTGCCTTCCGCAATGGAATCGGAAGAAAGCGCCAATTAATTGTTCCGAAATGTCGTTTCGGATTTTTCATCAGGTAGTTTATGTCCAACTCATTTTCACTCCACGACAATCTTCTTTCTTTTCGAAGGACCAAAATAATTGCGACCCAGGGACCAGCCAGTTCATCCCCCGAAGTGCTGGATGAACTGATTGCAGCAGGTGTCGATGTTTTCAGGCTTAACTTTTCTCATGGAACGCACGAGTCCCATGCGGAGAGCTTTCGACAGATCAAAGCGGCGATCGCCAGAAGCGGTCGTCATGTGGCTGTACTTGGAGATCTGTGTGGTCCCAAGATTCGCGTAGGTCATTTTGAGGATGGCCCAATCGAATTGATCGAGGGCACCCAGGTTACGATAACCGTTCGAAAAGTTCCGGGGCATATTGGGCTGATTCCCAGTGAATACGAGCATCTTGCCAAAGATGTCAAACCGGGTGATCGCATTCTCATGGCAGATGGAACGCGGGAACTTCGCGTCGAATCCATTCACGATGAGACCGAAATACTGTGTACGGTCATTCGCGGCGGACAGCTTTCGGATCGCAAGGGCATCAACCTTCCCAACGTCGAAATTTCGACACCGTCATTTACGGACAAGGACAAGGATGATGCGGCATTTGCCTGTGAACTCGGCGTGGATTATCTGGCCATATCTTTTGTCCGAACGGCAAAGGATGTCCTTGAACTGAAGGAATTCATTGCAGCCCGCGGCGCGGACATTCCGGTCATGGCCAAGATCGAGAAGCCCGAAGCCGTGCAGAATATTGAAGACATATTGAATGTTTCGGATGCCATTATGATTGCACGCGGTGATCTCGGTGTCGAGATGGCTGCAGAAGAAATCCCTCTGATCCAGAAAGAGCTGACCCGAATGGCCATCTGCGCGAACAAACCCGTCGTCGTTGCGACACAAATGCTCGAATCCATGATCAGTGCCGGTTCCCCGACGAGAGCAGAAGTGACGGATGTCGCATGGGCTGCGATGGCCGGAGCAGATGCGGTCATGCTTTCGGGAGAAACCTCTGTCGGCAAATATCCGGTTGCCGCAGTTAAAACGATGAACCGAATTGTCCGCATGATTGAAGGTTATCAGAATCATATGGACAGATTTATGTCCATCGTGTCGCACGAACATCTGGCAGACTATGAAGAATCGATGAATTCGCAGATTCTGGAAGGTCTGTCGCGTTCAACTGCGAAAATGGCCAGAGAACTCAATGCGAAAGCCATTGCAGTCTGTGCCAAGACCGGGACGACGGCGAGGATGGTTTCGGAAGAACGCCCGCACGCACCGATCATTGGCATGAGCACAGAAAAGAGCATTTGTGCAAGGATGAGCCTTTACTGGGGTGTTCTGCCGGTTCTGGTGGACGACGATGTAATTCGTGCTCCCTGGAATCATGTTTCGGAAATCCTGAAAAACACACATCTTTATGACAATTCAAAGGATGCGGGCAGATACGTCGTTCTTGTGACGCTTCGCGATTATGCGATGGCCCTGACGCCATCCCTCAAAATTCTCGTCGACTGAGTTAATTTCTGAATCTGCCTCTCGCCACTCGCCGCCGTCCATGGCGGCGCAGTGATTCTGATGAACACCAATGACGACAATTCGAAATCATTGCAATAACGGAACGATGGAAGTGGTTATCGGCCCTTTGCGAACTGAGGCGGATCGTTTGGAGTAGAGATAGCGGGGCGTTGCGGGCACTCCCGCAGTGGGGGTAGCGGCGTATTGGCCGCAGGGCAATAGACGCGCAGGGGGCGGCTGCCCCCTCAAAAAAAGCACGGCGAAGTGTCAGACGGGAATTTATCGGGCGAGTATCAGTACGATTTCGATCATCATATTGCCGTGATAATAGTGTTTTTCCTGGAAAAGGCATCCCTGCTCGCCATAAGTCATGCATCCCAGAAACGGAATATCCCCAAATGCCTGAGCGGCCTGTTCGCAAACGAGATTCATACTGTCCGAGATGATGGAACCACATCCGGCACAATACATAATGAGTGCTGCAGCAACGCGCTTGTTTTCGACCTGAGCGAGTGCTTTTTTGATGGCAGTGCTGACATGAGTCACGATTGAAGACTCCGTTCCCCTCATGAGCTGAATATGGCTTCCCTGAGGGACTTCAGAGTACAGGTGAATTGCCTTCTCCTGGCGATCCGCGGAATACACGTGAGAAAGCCATCCCCCGTTGCGTGCATCCTCATATTCACGGCAAATGGGATAAAGCCCTGCCGATCTTGGCAGCACACATCCACGATGGATATAGGCTTCGAACATCCCGTCCGTCCATTCATTGTAAACATCGGCTGCCGGCCTGTCATTGATGGTTCTGATAACGCGCCCTTGTGCTGAAGTGACAATACCTTTCTTCAGAGTGGGCAGATACCCGCCGCATGTAATCGTACAGACGATGCGTTCTTCGAAGAGCTGCGTAATCACGACACCGCTTGTCAGACAGGTTTCGTTCAGGAAGCAGAATGCATTGGGCAGAAAACTGTCGTTCGCAGGCGTAGCACCGAATATCTGTGCGGTTCCCGAAAAGGCATCATTGATCCCTTCGATAATACGTTCTTCAAGTCCCTGGGGAGAATGAATAAAGAGCAGCGGAACGCCCTGGGTGTCATTGACCCATTCCTGCATGGCATTTGAAACTGTTTCCCTGACATTGGCTACGCCATTGAAATCGATGGCCATACTGCGGGAAACGATGCCATCTTCCCGTTCAAAGAGCACACCGTAACTTCCGCGTTTGAAGCCATCCGCCAGAAGCATGCCGTGGAAAGAACTGATGCCAATGATATTCAGATCAGGGAATCTGCTGCGAACGGAGCAGACGAGTTCTTGTGAAAATGCCTGCGTTGTGTAGACAATCAACGTTACTGGGGCGCGCCATGCATCCAAATCCGGACGATTTAAGTTGACAATACGCATGCTCATCTCCGTTTTTTACGAAACCAGTTACTTATTTACCTTTTTGTTTTTCTCTTGTCTATGATGCTTTGCGTTATGCAGGCTATTTCATACGCCTGCATTCGCCGCTATGCCTGCGGCATACGCGGCTTATTTCCTGTCGCTTTGCGTTATGCAGGCTATTTCATACGCCTGCATTCGCCGCTATGCCTGCGGCATACGCGCCGCACATCGTTCTGAAAATGATACAAAGATTAAAATAATTGGTTTTTCCCTTGAAATAATGGTATTTTAAACGTAGTTTACAATTCGGATTGTTAGGTGTCAGGTGCGTGCATTATTTCAGAAAAAGGAGCAGAAAATGGGCCGCAAATCAATACAAGCTCTGTTAATCAGTTTCTTTGTCGCTCAGGGACTCATGACAGGATGTGATGAAGTTTCTGACGAAGTCCAGGCAACTCTTGAGGAATGTCTCCAGATCCATGATGCGATTTGTAATGTTGAAGGGGATATGAAAGAAGATACCAGCGGAAGTTACGCCTGCGTCAAAGATGAATTCGGATGCTTGTATTGGCATCGGTATGCCGAGGGCACCCAGGCAACTCCCCAACCCGGCACAGGCACTCAGAATCCAAATAATCAGACCGGAACACAGGCTCCCGGATATCCCCCTGGCAATCCCAACGATCAGACCGGTACCCAGAATCCCAATGATCAGACCGGTACCCAGAATCCCAACGATCAGACAGGTACTCAGAATCCCAACGATCAGACCGGTACCCAGAATCCCAACGATCAGACCGGTACCCAGAATCCCAACGATCAGACCGGTACCCAGAATCCCAACGATCAGACTGGTACCCAGAATCCTCAGCAGTGTGAAAACGCATGCAACGAAGGTGATTTAAGATGCAGTGATCGCGAGGTTCAGGTCTGCGCAGTTGTTGACGGCTGTACACAATGGGTCACCAAAGAAACCTGCAGCGGTACCTGCTCCAATAATGCCTGCGTCACCAACACATGCAATCCGCAATGCGAAGTTGGTGCCTCTACCTGCTACGGCAAAAGGCTGAAAAAATGCGTCGCAGATAATGACGGATGTCCCAGATGGCAGGATGTCAAAACGTGTTCCTATTATTGTATGGCGGATCCCGGTGTATGCAAGGAAGATTTGCCGACGTGCAAGATCAAGCCGGGTTCCAAGGCAAGCATTCTGCAGTGGACGGATGGTGACACCTTATGGCTTCGTGCCGTCTCGGACGGAACCTGCAATGACTATGAATACACAGCAGACTCCAAAGGCGTCTACAAATGGCGAAATGTCCGTTATGACGTGCGCGTTTTGGGAATCGATGCTCCCGAATGCACCAAGGAACGTAACAATTACTACTATTATACCTGCGTCCCCGACAGTAACTACACCAATAAAAATGAACGCATGGGATACGAAGCATGGGTAGCAGCAGAGAAACTCGTGCCCTACAAATCGGATGTCATTATCGGATGCGATACACTCGATTCTGACGGAACGTGCAGCCTGGATACCACTGACAGCCGTTATGTTGCTTATATCGGTTACTCAAAGGATAACGCATCGTACGATTTCAGTACTGAACTGACCAGACAGGGACTGGCGTTTGCCAATGTCGAATTCGCGTCAACAACCAAGAAGATTGGTGACATCTGTGCAGCTCAGAAAGAAGCCATCAATGCTAAGATCGGCATCTGGTCACTGGGAGAAACGTCCAACGATGCCCTCAATATGATGGGCAAATCCAAGCGATATAAACTCAAAAATGTCGAATCGCGCTGCAGCAAATACATTAAAAAATAATTTGCAGACCAATCACATCGAAATTTGATGATACGAACAGAGTGTTGAGTATTTCCCGGCACTCTGTTCGTTTATTTTAGGCTCTAAGCTCGAAGCCTTTTTTATCCTCACAAAACCCAGTCCTGCAGTGCTTTGACTGAATTCAATGTTGTCGTATAACCCCAAAACATGATAAAGGGGGCACGCGCTGTTTTGACAGCCAGTTTTGTGTAAGGATTTGATATGAACCGAACTCTCATCATTGTGTTCCTTTGCATCGCCATCGTTATTGTTCTCGGACTTGGTACATGGCTTGGATTTCTGATTATTGCCCGAACCTCGAATACGCAGACGATGGTTATGGCAAATGTTGCAGCTAAAACCGAAATCAGCATTCCAGACAAATTTGCCGGCCGCGAAAAAGATGCCATCGAGATCGTCCAGAACTACAATGTCTGGAAACCGGAATATATTGATGCACTCATAGAGCATAAGACATCCGGTAAAGAAGTTGATGTTGCCGCTGGAAAAGTTACCATTCAGTCGCTCGTCGAATCCCAGTTTCTCGAAAATCGGTTCAATATGCATTTCCTTCAGAGAGGGGAGTGGAGAGCTATTCACCTGGATACAGATACAGGTGATATCCAGATTCCTGATCCCCAGTATGAAGTTTATCTCGACTACAAGGATGAATCGGCTGTTGTAGGGCCGGTTTGGATCGTCGATCTCGAAACGAAGGCTGTCGTTCCCCGTAACGACATGGCCAGCATCTTTGACCGCGACCTTTATAACTACGCTCAAATTGATGATAATCTCAAACGGCCGGAACGCGTCGTCCATGCCATTACATCCCACAAATTTGACGTAGGTATCGATTTGGGCGGCATTCTTCTGCTTCACTTCCTCAATCGTATGTCTCAGCCGGAACATATCGATGACGAAATCATCGGATGGACCGTGATGAATGAATTTCAGGATGATTTTATCGCGTATTTCCAGTGGAGAGAACTCGGAGAGGTCAAAGTCGCCAAGTTTAAGTTCAACTGGGAAAACAAGAGTCTGCAGCCCAAAGGACTCTATGCTTTCGATCTGATGGCCGAAGGTGAAACACATTCCCCGGTTAAAGCCGTCGATATTTTCCCCAACGATTATACCAACAATCTCGGTATTCCCAGAACCGAACGCTGGACGCGTGCACACAAGTGCAGAAGCAGAGATTACCGCGATCTCTGTACTGCGTTCGTCAAAGTACTCGAACAGCAGGAATTCATCAACGCCATGTCCTGGATGCTCACAAACGGCGAGCCTGATGCGAGTCGCCGTGTATCCCGTTGCAAAGAAGATAAAAAGTGCGGCTGGATTCCAAAAACTGCAGGCAAAGACCTCAATCCGCAGGATAAACCCGAACTCATCGAGGTCAGTTACAAATATGAGCTCAATGAGCGTTCCCACACGGTTCGTTTCCTCGTCGATTCGAGCAAGGAAACCATTACACCGCTCGATAAAATCAGCAAATGGGCGTATTTCAGCGTTACCCCACGAACATAAATCTTCCTGAAGGCGTCTCGAATGACGCCTTTCTTTTTATGATGATTTCCCCATGACAATCTCGTGCAACATTGAACATGGCATCGCCACATGCTCGTTCGACTGCGGCAAGGTCAACGCCTTCACTCGCTCTGATATCCAGGAGCTTGAAACGCTCATTCAGAAGACGGATAGTCTGTTCCCGCAAACCGTTCGAATGATGATTTTGGAGAGTTCTAAAATATCTCCAAAGGGATTCCCTATTTTTTGTGCAGGCGCGGATCAAAAAGAGAGAGTAGGGTGGAGTAACCAGAAAATTCTTGATCATCTGAAATATCAGAGAGCTGTCATTCATCGCCTGAGAGAATCACCGGTTTGTGTCGTTTCATGCGTAAATGGTCTCGCTCTGGGACTCGGAACGGAATTGTGCTTAGCTTCGGATTTTGTCATGGCCTCCGAAGACAGCAGCTTCGGGTTTCCCGAAAAAACATGGGGCATTATACCGGGAGCAGGGGGGTATGCGTGGGCTCATGGATGGGCACCACATCCCGAAAAAGCACAGGAATACATTGAATCCGGAAAATGGTTTACAAGGGAGGAAGCTCAGTGGCTCGGAATCGTCGATATCATTTGCGATGCAGACGATTTTAATACGGAAATTCAGTATTTGCTCGATGTTTTGTGCGCCATGACTCCGGAAGAACAGCTTTTGCGTAAAAAAACTCATCACGAAAAAATCGACTACAAATTTTATTTCGATGAGGAACAAAACGCATACGAACAAAAATTGATCGCGAAAAAATCAAACCAAAATTTAGTTTGAAAAACGCGATGTACGACAAATGTGTTGATTTAGCTCTGAGCTTAGAGAATGGCTATTTCTGACTCCAGGTTTCTGGCTGCATTAAAGCATGATCTGCCCGGAATTGAATATCCTTAAGCCCGTGGGGCTTTTCGTTAAATAGCCCCAAGTTGCTTCGCAACCGGGGGACAGGAATTACCATCGTCCATTCATCTCACAAAAAAAAACGACAAAGAACTTTGAGAATCCCCGGTGGGTAAAATCTGGAAGATTTCTCGTTCATCCCCAAACATTCGCTGTGCTCAGACCAAGTGCTGCAAAACATGATATCCAGCGAACTATTTTCACTTTACTTGGGGAAAGGGGTGAAATACCCATCAAAAACCATAATCGAATTAAATTCACACCAAATTTACACCCTTTAAACATGTGAACAAACCAAACAATGTTTATTCACAAAACATACCGATAAATGTTCATGTGTATCTTAGACTGAATTATATTTCGAATTTTATTCAAATATCGAATAATTCAACACAAAAGACCAATGCAACGATAATTTCCCATATGAATGACGAATTTTCGTAAGTTGTTTTGAGCAAAAAGCTCATGTTAATCCGAGATAAAATCGTAATTCAGAGTCAGATTTTTGTACTGGCGAATTTAATGACGAAAAAATCAGCATAAAAAAAAGAGACAGCCTAAAAGCTGTCTCTTTTCGTATTTCAATTCAATGATTCGACCGGATCGTGGTGTTTTTTTCAAAAGGGAAAAATACTCACGAAAAATACGTAATAAAACATCACAAGGGTTTGATCTCTTCGACATGAACGACGTCATTTTGAAGATTGACAAAGAGTTCCTTGGGCAGATCGTCGTGTTCGAGAATCCATTCGGCAATTTTCGATTCCACCAGTGACTGTATTGTTTTTCGCATGGGTCTTGCACCATAGCTGGGCTCAAAACCACCGTTTTGAATGAGATACGGGATCAGTGTGGATTCCTCGAACGACAGAACAATTCTCTTGTCGGCCAGAAGACGTTTGGCGGAATCAGCCAGCAGAAGGTGAGCTATGCGCTCGATCTGATCAAGTGTTAGCGGATGAAACACGAGCTTTTCTTCGATGCGATTCCACAATTCCGGGGTAAAGCGAGCCGTCGCGGATTTTAAGATGATACTCTCTGTTTCTTCCGGCGTAAGCTGCAGCGGTTTTCCGGCAAATCCAATGCTCGTCTGTGCGGCCTGCATGACTTCGGCTGCGCCGAGATTACTCGTCATGATGATGACGGTATTGGAGAAATCGACATGGCGACCTTTTGCATCCGTCAACCGACCTTCATCCAGGATCTGAAGCAGAATATTCATGACGTCGGGATGTGCTTTTTCAATTTCGTCAAAAAGCACGATTTGATAGGGACGCTTTCGAAGTGCCTCGGTCAGCAGTCCGCCATCGTCAAATCCGACATATCCGGCAGGTGCACCAATGAGTTTTGCCACAGAGTGCTGTTCCATGAATTCACTCATATCGAAGCGCACGATATTTTTGGGAGATCCGAACAAATAGTCTGCAAGTACTTTGGCAGCTTCAGTTTTGCCAACGCCGGTGGGGCCAAGAAACAGGAAACTCCCGATGGGTCTTTGGGCGCCAAAACCAGCATGATTGCGTCGGATAACATTGGCAATCCGAGCAATATTACTCTCATGACCGACGAGCCGCTTGCCGAGAATTTCCTCCATTTTCATGAGTTTCTGCTTCTCGGTCATCAACAGTCGTTCGACAGGCACTTCAGCAAGCTGTGCAACGACATGGGCTACATGTTCAGGTGTCACGGTCTGTTCCCCGGAACGTTCACAAAGACTTCCTGCACGATCGAGAATGGAGATTGCTTTGTCGGGCAAAGCTCTTTCCTGGATGTATCGTTCCGAAAGCCGAACCGCTTCGCGAATGGATTCAGGCTGATAGGTTACGCCATGATGTTCGGCATATTGGGTAATAATCCCCTGTTCAATAATTCGAATGGAAGTCTCAGGACTCGGAGCTTTGACTTCGATGAAGTCAAAGCGACGTTCAAAAGCGGGATCGGAATTAAAGGCACGTCTGAGCTCCTGAGGCGTCGAAGCACCGATGCAAATCAATTCTCCGCGCGTCAGTGCCATCTTAAGTTCAAGTGCAGCATCTGAATTGGGATCGCCGCTGCCGCTGGCAAGCCAGCTATGAATCTCGTCCAAAAACAGGATAATATTACCGGCAGCCCGGCTGACTTCGCTCTTAATGGCTTTAATACGTTCCTGAACAGCGCCCCTAAGCTGTGTACCGCAGAGAATGGATCCATAATCGAGTGCAATGATGGTTCTGTGCTCAAGTCCGCGGGGTGCCTCACTTCGGGCCATGCGAAGCGCAAGCCCTTCGATAATGGCAGTTTTACCCACGCCGGCTTCACCCACCAGAATCGGATTATTGCATCGTCTTTTATTCAGAATATCGATGAGCTGATCGATCTCATGCTCACGATCCAATACGGGATCAATGCGGCCCGCCGCAGCCTCGGCAAGAAGATTTCTCCCATAGGTACACAACATCGGAAACTTGTTTTTATCCAGAACGAGAGGGTTGAAGCCGGAAGGCAGTTTAGCCGCTGCGGATTTCCTCGCATAAACAGATCCGTTCTCATTCAGGGATTGAAGCGTCTTGCGGCAAATGATCTCTCCCTTCTGGGATTTGGTTTCTTTTACTTTTGAACCGGAAGTCGCAGGCGCATCAAAGAGCGTCCGTTCCTGCGGTTTGGCATGAGATGTCGGTTGTTTGGATTTGTGCTCGGGAGCTTTTAGCGCATCCTGACTTCTTTTATTATCCACCTGCAGTGATGCCGCATTCTGTTCCTGCGCAGCTGTATTGACTTCAGCCTGCGCAATACTCGCTTGAGTTGCTGTTGTTTCAACAGAATGGCTATTTTCTGAGCTTCTGGCTTTGGGCATTTCCCGGCTGGCTCGTCGGGCTTCGCTCGTTTTGCTCTTTTTTTCTTTCAGACGTTTGGCAAGATCGAGCGTCGTCTCCTGCTGCGATACCCGCGATGAAGTCGAACGCATCACCGTCGACTGAACGCGTCGAAGTTCAGAACTGGGGCGCTTTTCCGGCTCTGACGGCATGTCCGGAGAAAGCGTAAGCGATACCGGTTCAATTCCCGGCAGGGAGGGTTGGGAACCGGTTCTTCCCAATCTCGTAATTTCAGATGGTGTCATCAGATGCTTATGGATAATGCTTGGACGCCCATCGGAGGAATCTGAATAACACGTCGACCCAAAGCTCACCGCAGGCTGGGGCTCAATGTATGTTGTTGGACATGCAATCGGAGATTTGCGCTGAACTGCAACTGAATTCATGGATTGAGAAACACTGCGCTGATACATAACCCCGGTATCAAACTCAGCATGACTGTAAACAAGCTTGCGAATACTGTTGGCATCTACCTGAAACGCCTGCAGCAATGCCTGTCCCATGCAAACCTCTTCCTGCATGGCAATCAAAACCTGAAGAGAACTCACACTTTCCAGCCTCGCCGATGCGCTCAGTCTGGCCGCTCGCTCGTACACTCGCTGGGGTGCATCCAGCGGCTCCGGCTGCAGATGAAAGGATTTCAATCCTCTTTCATAAATCGGCAGATTGATACCCACGGCCTCCAGCACTTCCTGACCAGGGCCTTCCGTTTTCAGCATACTTCGCAATAGAAGTGCCGTGTTCATGCGTACTTCCATCCGCAAAGCATCGCGTTCTGCGCCATCAACGACTCTACGCAAATCCCCCGTCCATTGAAGTGGCATTCCTTCCTCCATGAAGTCTTATGAACGCTTGTCAGTGAGCCTTCCAGACTCTCTGAAAAAACAACCTAATCAATTTATCACATTGACGCGATGCGTTGCAATCTGGATTTAAATTTTGAAAAAAAAATCGCATATCAAAGTGAAACATTTTCCACCTCGATGGCATCATTAGTCGGAGGGATGCTCCTTCCTGTCTGATCGAGGTGATGTATGTACTTCTCTGGTTTCGTCTAATGACAAGTCAGCCTTCAGCATAATGTACGGATGACCGGGGGCAGGTTACAGGATTCAGTATCTGGACGCAGCTCTGAACGCTGAAATGCCGTACATGCCAGGCACATCGGGATGCTTTTTTTTACGACGCTTGACGCCGGAAAGGGGGCAGTGTGCCAAGACCTGGGCGAGTTTGAGGTAGGGCGCAGGTTGGCGGGCGGGAGACGGGAGAATACCCAAAGGTTGGCGAGAGCTGTGTGATTCTGAGCTTGGTGCTTATAAAGGTTGCGACAGCTGTGTGATTCTGAGCTTGGTGCTTATAGAGGTGAATGCTTTACCCAATCTCATTTTGTGATTGCCTAACACCCAACACCCAACTTCCAAAATCCAAGTACAGACATGTCGCGACACGTCTCTATCTCTCCCTAACACCCAACTCCCAACTTCCAAAATCCAAGTACAGACGTGTCGCGACACGTC
>JAFRYG010000053.1 GCA_017441205.1 Pseudomonadota bacterium | reverse complement strand
TGAGACGTCCGAACCGGACGTCCTTACTTGTGTTTTTAGAGACGTGACACGTCACGTCTTTACAGGGTATTACCCATACCCCGTATCTTATTTAGGCTCGCACTTCTGCTTCTTGTTTCTCTCTCTTCTTCGGTTTTCAATTCTGTCGCAGAACCTTGCGGCTCCGTCGAACGAGGCGGCCTTATACGCGTCAACCGACCGTTCGTCAAATTATTTTTACTAAATAATTCAATTACCGCACCACAGTTTATCTTCTTCTGGATGCCGGTTCGAATTCAAACGGATGAACGACGGGAGCGGGTGTGCCGGTCGCAGGGAACTTCCATTTATTGATGGAATCCAGAATGCAGTTCTCCACGTTCTGATTCTCCATGGTAGTGTCCGTCACTTTTGCATCACCGACAGACCCGTCCCCCTTCACAGTCCAAGAAACCGTAATGACTCCCCTGAGTCCTTTATTCGTTTTGAGCTCGTTTGAATAACAGGTCATCAGTTCTTTGGTATGTTCCGCAACGGCGTTATCAACAACATCCCTGTCAAGCACATAGGAAATCGCTGAACTTGAAGAATCTTCTTCCTCCTCTTTCGGTTTTTTGGCTTCTGCCGCAAGTTCTTCAGAATTGTCGAACTCAAACGGATAATCCACGGCAGTCTTGTCACGGTTGGACTTGGCTTCATATGCCGGGAATTTCCACTGTCTTACGTTATCCATGACGCAGCTTTCGACGGCCTGATTGTTCAGGGTATTCTCTTTAATCGCGACATCTGCGACGGAACCATTGGGCAAAATGCTCCAGGACAGCCCGATTCTGCCTCTCAAATTCTTGTTGTCCAGCAGCTCAGCTTCATAACAGTTGCGGATCTCACTGCTGTGACTTTTGACCACTTCCTGTATCGAAGCTCTGCTCACTGCAGAATCTGATGTTTTCCTGGTATTCTGCGATGTCGTCGAACATCCTGCAAACAAAAAGAAAGCGGCTAATGACAATAAACCATAAAATTTCACTCGTTTCATATCATTGACTCCTGACAGGAAAATACCGTGGAAACACCACCAGTTGCGTTCTGCACTTACTCAAAAGAGTAACCATAGGGCCTTATACCACATACGTCCATGAGTTCAATACCAGTTTTGTCCGGGATTCCAGGGGTACGGTCACGATTCCCTGCAATATGTACTGCAGCCATCTGCCCGTAATTTCTTTCTGTCGTTTTATGAAACATCCTATTGTTCTGGCGCGTATGGCCAAATGGCCATAGCGACAGATCGCCGGCCGTATGGCCCAAAGGCCATAGGCGGCGCACCGGCAAAATAAAATATATATTTATACATATCAACAAACACAACAATTTAATACATCTGATACGCTCTGCATTATCATATTTATATTTATGGGCATGTCTATGCGCGATGCGCATACGACCATGCCTGCTCGCCTTGCGCCATTTCTGCGAATGCCGCTGCAGCTCGCCAAAACCGCTATTTTGCTTCGCAAAATACGCGTTTTTTTAACGCACAGGATGAAAAAAAAAGTTCAAAATTTTCAATCCCAATCCCGTTTACAACGGATTGAAATCATTCTATCATTGTTGAACTCACGCCACCGGAAGTGGTTTGGAAGCCACACCGGCCAATTCAGCGGAATCTTTCCACCCATTTTATCGACAATTACCGTCTTCAGCAGCATTACGCTGGCAGATAATCGAAATCATCAAAAATCTACCTGGAGCAACCATAAGGAGATAGCCATATGACCTCTGCGAACAAATCAAAACATTTCATTTTCCTTGTCATTGCAGCCGTTTCCATAGCTTTTGCCGGCTGTGACGAAACCACGCCCGAGCTGGAAGATGTGCACATGCAAGATGTAGGCAATGAAGAAACGCCGCAGGATAAAACACCGACAGATACAGATACCGACAAAGACAAAGATAAGGATGCCAAGTGCACCGCCAAAACCTGCAAAGAGATCGACGTTGCCTGCGGCCCAGCCAGTGACGGATGCGGCAATGAAATCTACTGCGGTACTTGTGAATTGGGGCTGGCCTGCGTCCATGGCCAGTGTGTCAAGCCGACTGACTGCGTCCCCAAAACCTGCAAAGACCTTGGGGCTTCGTGCGGCGATGCAGACGACGGATGCGGTGGTAAACTCAGCTGCGGAACCTGCGATGGCGACCTGACCTGCAAGGACGGCAAGTGCGTGGATGCAGCCGGATGTACCCCCAAAACGTGCGAAGAACTCAGTATTGCATGCGGCGATACAGACAACGGATGCGGTGGTACGATCAACTGCGGAACCTGCAATGACAACCTGATTTGCCACGACGGCCAGTGCGTGGACCCCTCAACCTTATGTACCTCCAAAACGTGCGAAGAACTCAATATTGCATGTGGAAAAGCAGACGATGGCTGCGGAAAGGAACTCGAATGCGGAGGGTGCGAAGAGAACCAGACGTGCACAGAAGGCGTTTGCGTCGACAACTGTACCCCAAAAACATGCAAAGACCTTGGGGCAACGTGCGGCAATGCTGACGACGGATGCGGCACTATGGTCAACTGCGGAACCTGCAATGACAAGCAGGAATGTAAGGAAGGAAAATGTGTCGATACTGTTCCCATGGGGACGATTACGGAGGGCGGGCCTGTGATTTGCCGCCGAAGCCCGCAGAACAGAAATATGATGGGGGAAAGTTGCCACAATAAAAACACTTCAGCCTCCGGATGTTTCCATGACCTCGTCAATTCGGATCATACAAGCGGACTGAGCGGTGGCACTGAGCCTGCACAAAAAGTCAAGGATGTCAAAGCCGGAGATTCATTCAGGCTTTTGGCAAAGGTCAACAAAAATAAATCGGAAGGCAGCCAGGCCTGGTATCAGGTCAAAATCGACGGCAAACCCTGCTTTTTGCCCGAGAGCCGCTTAAAAACCAATGGCATCGATGTTCCCAAATATGAGTGGTGTACCGGCAGTACCATAAATTACACGCAAGGCGATCCTCGCTGGGCGACCCATCCTTACCTGGGAGACAAATCAATTTCTTCGGATGGATGCGGACCGACCTCTCTGGCAAATGTCATTACGGCATTAACAGGCAAAAAGGAAGTCACGCCACCGCTTGTCGGCGACAAATACATGAGTTCATCCGGCGGTGTCATGGACAGATTCTGCAGCATCGCCAGCAGCTATGGATTAAAATGTAAAGGATACGATACGCAGTGCGGGAATATTGCCGGTGCGCAGACGCTGGGACACTGCAAGGGCAAAAATGAACCTGCAGATACACACAAACTGGAAAAAGAGGTTCTCGTCAACACCCTAAAGGCAGGCGGATATGTTCTGTGCATGCATGTCGGCAAATACTGGACCAATAATGGACATTGGATAACAGTGTATGGATATGACAAAGAAAATAATAATATATTTGCAGACGATCCGATGAACCGCAAATATACACAGAATCTGGATCTGTTTCTCCAGTGGAACAATCTGATGGTTGCCATCACCCCCAAATAAGGAGCCCCAACAGCTCCATTTGCTGGACGAATCATACGCACACGTTAAACCGACGTTATATACCTTTCCCGACTGACAATATTTTTAGGGAGATAATCATGAAACTCAGTAAATACCTTATTCTTGGCTTATCGGCACTTGCCATCCAGGCATGCAGCGACGACAGCGGCGGAAGTTCCTGTCAATGCGACAGCAGTCAAACGTGCTGCGATGGCAAGTGTGTGGATTTGGATACCGACAGCGACCACTGCGGTTCCTGCACGAATGCATGCGAATCCAAAGAAATCTGTCAGTCCGGGGAATGCAAATCTACACCGGAATCCTCCTGCAAGAACTGTAAAGCCGGCAAGGAATGCTGCAATGGTAAATGTGTCGATTTGTCGTCTGACCATGACAACTGCGGAAAATGCGGCAAGAAATGCGGCAAAGACCAGACCTGCAGCGACAAAGTGTGCTCCGGCTCTGCCGGCCCGGTTCCATGTACGCCGGCTACGTGCGTAGATTTCGGCTATTCATGTGGTACTGTTGACGATGGGTGCGGCTCCACGCTCAAGTGCGGTACATGTAATGATGATGAGGATTGTATCGAACACGTTTGTACCAAAAAAGGAGACTGTACGCCCAAAACGTGCGGAGAACTCTCGATTTCATGCGGCGATGCCGACGATGGCTGCGGGGGAACGGTCAGCTGCGGAAACTGCGAGGGCGAACTGGTTTGCCAGAACGGCCAGTGTGTGGAAGCATCTGAATGTACGCCCAAAACATGCGCAGAACTCTCAATTTCATGCGGCGATGCCGACGATGGCTGCGGGGGAACCATCAGCTGCGGAAACTGCGAAGGCGAACTGGTTTGTCAGAGTGGCCAGTGCGTAGAGGCACCTGTTGAATGTACGCCCAAGACGTGCGATGATCTCAAAATTTCGTGCGGCGATGCAGACAATGGCTGCGGAGGAACGATCAGCTGCGGTACGTGTGATGAGGGCAAAAAATGCGAGAATGGCTCCTGCGTCGCCAAATGTACCCCAACGAATTGCAGCGCCGAAGGCAAGAATTGCGGTTCCATTCCGGATGGGTGCGGAGGAACGCTCGACTGTGGAAAATGCAACGACCCGCAAATCTGCAGCAATAATGTCTGCTCATCTATTAAAGATACGTATCCGACGCGAAAGAGCATCAAATCGCTCCAGCCGGACGGAGCCAGCATTGATGAGGTCGCAGGCAACGAAACACACGGCGTGGTCATGAATATGGTCTGGATGAACTGGCAGCCCACTCAAACCAGCAATTGTTCAGGCGAGAGGCTGTATGACGGCAATTGCTTCACCATCGGTTCCAGTACTGAAAACCAGATTAAGGAATATACCAAGCGCGGTGTCGTCGTGACGGCCATTCTCTGGGGCGTTCCCGACTGGGCACGCATTCCGAATTGTGGTTCATATCCGACAGTTGGACCGCATTTTTGTGCACCGGCCCCGGGAAAAGAAAAGGATTTCGGACGTTTTGCCGGTTTTCTTGCCCACTACTTCAATGGAGAAAACGGCCACGGTCGCATTGCAGATTTTGTCATTCACAACGAAGTCAACAATTTCAAGTGGTTCAATCCCGGTTATAAATCGTTCAGCGCGGTAAACATCGACAATCAGGCCGATGTCTATGCCAAGAGCTTCAATGCGGCTTACGATTACATCCGCAAAGAGCAGAAACAGGCCAAAGTGCTCATTTCGCTGGATCATTTCTTCGGCGAGCCAAGCTCAGCCAACGGCAGTCTGGCATCGATGAGTTTTTTAAAAAGCCTCATTCCCAAACTTGGCGAGCGCGAATGGCGTCTGGCCTATCATTCGTATCCGCCCAATCTTCTTGAACCCGTATTTGGTCCGGATGACTGGAAGGATGCAAGTAAGCGCATAACTTTTGGAACACTGGGCATCCTTGCCGCATGGCTGCGGCAGAATTATCCGACCAAGCCCTATACCTGGGAAATTCAGCTCACAGAAAACGGCATCAATGGCTATCCATCTTCTCGCCAAAGTGCCCAGAAAGAATACTTATGCAAAACATTCAAAAATGTACTTGGTACGCCGGGAATAGAGAGTTTCGTCTATCATCGTCTCATCGATCATCCCGACGAAACCAAGGATGGTTTGGGATGCGGTCTGTGGAACTCGAATAAAAATCCCAAACCGGCCTGGGAAACATTCGCACTGGCAAACCGCAAAAACGTGAAAGAAGGCTGGCCTTCCTGTGGTTTTGAATTATTGCCATACGTCGAAATGGTTCGCGGCAAGAAAAACAACATGCACTGGGTAACGACCCGTCAGCTGCCCTCTGGCTTTACCAAAGAACAATCGTGGAAAATCCTGCGCGATAAGCCCAAAGAGAATTCCGTCATGGTCTATGAATGCCGCGTAGGCGGAGCCGGCGGCAATCATGCGATGATCGCCACGGATGTCAACTGCGAGGGGCAATTCAATATGGGTCCGATGGGCTATCTCTATAAAGAGAAACAGTCCGGTACTTCAGCCGTATACCGATGCCGTTCAGACAGCAGCGGCTCTCACTTTATTTCTTCAGATGACAAATGCGAGGGACAGGTCACGGAATCCCTCGTAGGATATGCCATCAAAATGTAAGAAGGGATTTTTGGTCCAATTTAAAAAGACGCGCTTCATGCGCGTCTTTTTTTACATGCCATTGTATCCATGACCGAAGATCTCGTAATAATCGTTTTCATCCAAGTCATCGTGCCACAGAATGGCATATTTGCCATTTTCAGTACATGCAACAGCGGGTTGATCCTGTACCCCGGAGACAATGGAATTGGCATTGCCCGTAGATTCAGCAAGAGCTTTATTCTTGTAAACTCTGCGCCGGACGTCACCCTTTTCCCTGGCTCTTGCAGTCCATGAATAGATGACATTATTATTTTTATCGACACATAATGCCGGCTGAACTGCATTTTCACCGGCATCCGAAATATGCATATCAGCGACAAGCTGTTTTCCGTCGGCCTGATATCCGCGGGCTTTAATCCGATATATACCGTTTCCATCGGCATCATCTTCGTATGCAATATAAAAGACACCGGCCCCATTCATGCTGATGGAAGGATTGAGCTGCTGGCCATCCGCAACGCTGTTGACCGTGAACCTCTTAATACGATCAGTGCCATCGGCCTTGAATCCTTTTGCCTGAACCTGGAACATTTTGTTCATGTCACTATCGTCCTCCCAGGTGACGACGAATGAACCGTCATCGGCGATACCGACGTCGGGTTTACGACGAACACCTTCGAGATTATCGACATTTCTGTCGGCGAAAGTCTGTTTTCCATTGGCATCAAACCCGCGAATATAGATCTGAGGTGTCGAAGCTCCGTTGGATTCATCCTCCCAAGCGACGACAAATCGCCCATTGGGAGCCATTGCGATGGATGGATTGAGCTGCTGACCGTCGGCTTTGGAGTTGACGACAGTCGTTTTTATGCGTTCCTTTCCTTTTTCATCGAATCCACGCATGAAGATTTCATAATAACCATTGCCGTCCTTGTCATCCGACCAGACGACGACAAAATTGCCATCTTTATCCATGGCCACAGCGGGTGTTTTCTGATCGCCTGCCTTATCGGCATTTACAGCGAACTGCGCGACTTTCTGACATCCTCCGCCATAGAAAATCCGCGCCATGATATCGTGATTATTCACCCCTTTCTTGCTTCCGGCAGTCCCCTTGCCATCATCGCCGCTGGAATCATCTTCCCAAACCGCGACAAAACTTCCCGTCGTCCGATGCATCGCAATCGCAGGATTCAGCTGCTGACCATCACCATTGTTGTTGATATTGCGAATGCCAAACCCGAGATAATTGTTATTATTATATTTATAGGTAATGGGCGTTGTAAAATCTGACGTAAAAGAGAACTGATGATCCGAATGCTTGGGATCCTTATTGTAGCACTGATTGTCTTTTTTTGAATTCAGGGAAGAACAATAGAATGCAGGAGAACCGCCGGCAAATCCTTTATTGCCCAGAACAGTAAGTGTTTTGGCCTGAACTTTGTTTGTTTTGGGATCAAATATGAGCTGCCGCATCCATCCATTACCGGCATTTTTGACATGTTTGCAGTGATCGGTGCATTTGGAAGCACTCGATGCTGTACAGGGTGCATCGAACTGATAATCGACGAGCATTTCAGTCACGACATTTTTATTGAATGCCGTTTTCTGTCGCCACTCCGTATCACCGACATGCCCGCCGACAGCCATGAACACATTGCTGTGACGTGCGACGAGTTCGTGATAGAGATCCCACCCGGACGAACCATGCATTGCATCCGGCAGGTAAGCACCGCCCGAATATTTGGAATCCACGGTAGAAGAATTGTGGGTCAGATAGTTATGTGTTTCGACGATGACGTGATGATCCGGATATTTTTTGATCAGCTCATCGGCCCAGCAAACGACATCCTTGCGAGCAGCAAATTCGAGTCCCAGGACCAGGAATTTAATGTTTCCGACTGAAAATGTTATATATGAATTTCCTACATAAGGCGTTGAATGATACCAACTTTTACCTTTGAACCGCTTTTCTCCAAAGTACTCGCCAATTTTGGTACGTCCTCTTCCATAACCGCCGCTTCCTTTATAATCGTGATTACCGGTAGCCATAGAATAGGGAACGTTTGATTTATCGATATAATTTTTATGCGCATAATCAGCGACCTGCCACTGGGCCGTCGTATTGTTATCCGTGATATCGCCAAGATGAATTGCAGCCCGGATATTCTCCTTCTTTTCATTATCCTTGATCCACTTCATCTGTTTTGTATATAAATTATTCTCGCCGGCGCTGTCCCTCGCATAGTTTTGTGTATCCGGAATCAGAATAATGGAGAACGGAGCGCAGTCGTTTCCACATGTATATTCACATGCATTTTTGGCAGCATTACAGGATTTTCCAGTACCGCAGGGTTCTGCCTTCGACCATGCCAGACAACCGGAATCCGTCTTAACACATGTGGATACACTGTTATTTTCACATTTTTTTTCGCCATCCCTGCATGCATTGTTGCAGACACATGATTTGGAACTGTCATCACAAGTCTGCCCGCCGGCACATTCGACCGGAGCATCCCATTCGAAACAGCCATCCCCATTCGTATCCCTGCATTCGGCAATACCATTGTTCTCACATTTCTTCTCGCCCTCTTCACAGCTGCTGACGCATCCATCCATACATTCCAGGGAAGATGCATCACACGTCTGATTCTCACCACATGTTTCAGTCTGAGTCCATACGGCACAGCCATTCGCATCAGCCGTGCATGATTCAACACCGAAATCCGAGCACCGTTTCAGAGCATCCGGTTTGCAGGTTTCCTGACACGGCATGCAGGACAGCGTTTCATCATCACAATAGGTCCCGGGATCACATTTGTCGATATCGTGAACCGCGCATCCATTCTCATCGGATTCGCAATGATCCAATCCTTCCGGTGTACATTTTATCAATGCGTCCGGATCGCATCTTTCCGCACATCCATCCACGCATTCGAGCGCTTCCGAATCGCATACCCTGCCTGCCTCACAGGGTTCAATTGTTTCCCAGACGGCACAGCCGGCAGAATCCGTTTTGCATTCCGCAACACCACCCTGCGTGCATTTGCGTTTTGGCTGTCCCTCGCACAATTCCATACAACCGGTCTCACACCTCAACGTTGAATCATCACAATGCGTTCCCGGAACACAAACTGTATCGACAACCCATTTGGGACATCCGGATTTCTGCTTCGCGCACACCACGACATCGTTATTATCACAACGTTTTTCACCGATTTCGCAAGCCTCAAGACAATCATTCTGATTATCCCCTGCCTCAGGTTCGTCACACGTACCGTACTGATGACATTTATCGGTATGATCCTGTTCCTGTTCTTCCTCATCCACCTTGGACTGATCATCCACTTTGGACTGAATGACATCGCTGTCACATCCCCATAAAGCGCAAGTCGCTGATACGATGAGAAATAACATCCATTTTTTAGACTGTTTCATAATGCCTCCCATAATCATCTCAAACATCATTTCAAACCAAACACGGCCCAAAATCATCATCATCCGCAATGCTCAGACACGCCGTGAGCAGTGCATACGCCGCCATACAATTATATCCGCTACAGCATGCCCAAACAACGGTAAAAAAACAGATCAAATCCTCATTATACATACATTTACGCTCATGTAGTTATTGTATTTTAAGCAAAAAAGCACTTGTGCTATGCGTTGAATTACTCAATAATAAGTTGCTTTGTTTTCAAAACATTAGCCTCAGTTTATGTTTTTTTTCCTGTTTTGTCTTGTGTGTTTAACTGTATCTTGAGAAGGAGAGAAAAATGAGCAAGCGTATGCATAGAAGTTTTTTGCGTTTGAGCACCATTGCGCTGAGTGCATTGGCATTGCTGACCGGAACCCACGCGATGGCACAGGAAGCCGACTGCAACAAAGATGTTCCCAACCACATGTCCGAATTTCACGACGTCTCCCAATCGCACTATGCAGCAGAAGCCCTGGAAAAACTTGCAGCATTGAAAGTGGCCCAGGGTGGAGGCAACCATTATTTTTGCGCAACAGGCAAAATCACCCGTCTGCATGCTGCACTCTTTATCTATCGCCTGAAATTTAATAGCAAAGTGGATAATAAACTGCCGCTTCCCTTTACTGATACCAGCGAACTGAGTGGGGAATCGCTGGAAGCCGTTCAGACTCTGTATAACAGGAGTGTGATTGATGGCAGTGATAATAAATTCAGGCCCAATGATGAATTAAAACGTTCCGAAGCAGCATCCATGCTGGCAAAAGCATATTTTACTGAAGCACAGATTCAAATGTTTAAAACGTATGACAGCGTTTTTAATGATGTGGCATCAAGTATCTGGTACTACCCTTTCGTTCAGACACTGGTTCATCAATGCATCGTTTCCGGCACGGGGGACAAAACATACAGACCCGAAACCTCCATGACCCGTATTGACTTTGCCTATGCCCTGGCCCATGCCCACGAATTGGTCCCCAGATGTGCTACAGATCAGGTCTGCGCAGAAAAACTTGGAAAATGCGCCGAATGCGATCCTGATAAATTCGAACAGAAATGTTCCGACGACAAAGCCAAAGTACAAGCATGTTCCACCGAAGGCAGCCTGGTTGACACAGATTGTGACAATGGCTGCAATGACGGCAAATGCAATGAATGCAAAGATGATGAAGTCAAGTGCGATGACGACAAGCACATGAAATGTGTCAACGGAGTATGGAAGGATGATCCCTGCGCTGCCAATCAGGAATGCAAAGAAAATAAATGCGTAGACAAACCTGAGTGCGAAGGAAGCGGATATCGCTGTGAAGGCGGCGACCGCCAAAAATGTGACAATGGGAAATGGACTGCAGCCGCCTGCGAAACCGGCAAGAAGTGCGCCAACCAGGGCGAATGCATTGATGGTCCCAAATGCGAAGGTACAGAAACCAAATGCGAAGGCGATAAACTCAAAACATGCAGTAACGGTGAATGGCAGGAAAGCACATGCCCAACCAACCAGACTTGCCAGGGTGACAAATGCGTAGACAAACCTGAGTGCGAAGGAAGCGGATATCGCTGTGAAGGCGGCGACCGCCAAAAATGTGACAATGGGAAATGGACTGCAGCTGCCTGCGAAACCGGCAAGAAATGCGCCAACCAGGGCGAATGCATTGATGGTCCCAAATGTGAAGGTACTGAAACCAAATGCGAAGGCGATAAGCTCAAAACATGCAATAACGGCGAATGGCAGGAAAGCACCTGCCCAACCAACCAGATTTGCCAGGGTGACAAATGCATAGACAAACCGACTGAGATTATTTGCGAAGAAAACAAGACACGCTGTGATGACACCGGCGTGCATCAAACATGTAAGAACAATACATGGACAAATACGCCCTGCAACCAGGGTGAAACCTGTGTCGAGGGTACCTGTCAGCCCGGTGATGCACCGAAATGCAGCAATGATCAAACCAAATGCGATAACGATAAACACATGAAATGTGTCAATGGCGAGTGGACTGAAGATCCCTGTACCGATGGCAAGGTATGCAAGAATGATCAGTGCGTCGATCCGGAGATTACTACACCGGGTACGGATAAATGTGAGGAAAATACCTATCAGTGCGACGCCAATAAGATTCGTCAGAAATGCAAAGACGGAGCCTGGATTAATGAACCGTGTGATCCCGAATTAATCTGTGAGGATGGTAAATGTGTTGACAAACCTGCCGAACCAAGCGGTTGCGAAGAGAATGCTGTTAAATGCACCGGCAAGGGCGGACGCCAGATTTGCAAAGACGGCAAATGGGTTGACAAAGACTGTGCCGAAGGTCTGACATGCAAGAACAACGATTGCGTCCCTGCCTCCGACTCCGAATGCAAAGAGGATGCAGAAGAATGCGATGAAACTGGCATTCACAGAATTTGCAAAGACGGCAAATGGGTGAATGATCCATGCGGTGACGGCATGACCTGCAAAGACGGAACATGTGCGTCCACAAGTTCCGGCGGCGGTGACGGCGACTGCTCACAGAGCAATGGCAATGCCCCCATTCCTTTGACTGTCCTGCTGATGCTCGCTGGTGCCGGACTGCTCATCCGTCGCAGACGGCATTCGGCATAACCAGGATAACTGCAATATATCAGATGTATGTATGACATGCATCTGATATACTTTCCACTAACTCTTAAATATATATAAGGGAATAATAATGATTAGCCTGTCATCATTAAAAAATAACTTAAAACTCATTTCACTTGGTCTGAGTGCGATATTATTATTAGCGAATTCAAGCGCATTCGCTCAGGATGCCGCATGTAATCAGGAAGTCAGCGATCATACAGATAAGTTTAAAGATGTTCCCAAAAACCATTATGCAGCAGAAGCTGTGTTAAAACTGGCGGAACAGAACATTGTAAAAGGTGATGGCGATGGCTTTTTGGGTGCAACCTGCGATACCACGCGCGAACATGCAGCCATTTTTATTTATCGTCTGAAATTTGAAAGCAAACCGGACAATTCAAAAACAGTCCCGTTTACGGATATATTATCCCTTTCCGATGAATCCAAGAATGCCATCCAAACGCTGTATTCCAAAGGCATCGTCAATGGTACTTCGGACGACAAGTTCTCTCCGAACGATCCACTGACGAGAGCTGCCGCAGCCACCATGCTTGCAAGAGCCTATTTCATGGAAACAGAAATTGACGCACATGCCAGCATGGCCCCCCTGTTCGATGATGTTCCATCCGACAAATGGTATTTCAATCCAATTCAGACACTCGCCTATGAATGCGTTGTATCAGGCACCGGTGACAAAAAATTCAATCCGGATGAAAAAATGAAAAGGATTGATTTTATATTTGCCCTCGCACATGCCCATCAAATCATTGACAGATGCAGTGATGGTAAAACCTGTAATACAAAGAAAGGCATCTGTTCGGAATGTGATCCGGATAAAGCAGAAAAGAAATGTAATGGCAATAATCTCCAGATGTGTTCTGCCGACGGGCTGTTTGTCAATGAGAAAGAATGCCCCAATGGATGCAAGGATAATGCATGCAGCGGCGAAGAAACACCGGATACATGCAAGGATGGCGAGAAATCGTGCGATGGCAACTTTGCTGTGACTTGTACCAACGGCAAGCCCCAAAAGACGGATTGCACAGCCACCAATTCAAAATGCGTAAATGGTGCATGCCAGAAAGAAGATGCCGGAAAATGCACAGAAGGCAAAACACAATGCAATGCCGAAGGCAATCATCAAATCTGTACAGACGGCAAATGGAAAGCTGATCCCTGCCCCAATAAGCAAGTCTGCCAGGATGGCAAATGTGTTGAGAAACCTGCTGCTGATAAAGAAGAGAAATGCACCAACGGTAAATACAGATGCGATGATGATGGTGAGCGCCAAAAATGCGTCTCCGAAAAATGGGAAGATGATCCCTGCGACAAGAACGAAACATGCACCGATGCAGGCAAATGTACAGCTGACGCTTCGTGTACAACAGGTGACTCAAAATGCACCAAGAGTGTCCACATGGTTTGCAAAAAAGGCAAGTGGGTGGAAGACCCCTGTAAGTCAGGCTACGTTTGCAAAAAGAACGTTTGCACCAAAGAAGATACCCCTGAAGTTTATGAGGATGATTCCTCATGCTCACAAGGCAACAATCCCCAGCTGCCTGTTCCTCTTGCCATATTGATGATGCTCGCAGGAGCAGGACTGCTCATTCGCCGCAAACGTCATTCGGCATAAATTCTTTCTGTGACATACTCCATTGGGAGTATGTCACCACCTCATCGATTCTGCATCCTGCGGTAACAGATATATTAACAAGGGATGCATTATATATATCTGATCAGAGTTTCTATTGCCGTCTGCATGGATATATATTGAGCCAGTCCCTGCCACGCAATATCCAATGCAGTCCCATGATCGACAGAGGTACGAAGACACGGCAGGCCCAGTGTTGCTGAAATTGTACGTTCAAAATCGTACGTCTTTGCCGCGATATGTCCCTGATCGTGATAAAGCGACAAAACGGCATCGAACTGTCCTTTCGCGGCCTGAGCAAATACGCTGTCCGCTCCGATGGGATCGCTCATATTCACGCCATGCTGACGAAGCAATCTCGCTGCCGGAATCAGGATTTCTGCTTCCTCCGTACCAAATTGTCCGCTGTCGCCGGCATGCGGATTGAGTGCAGCCATTGCAAGTCTCGGACATTCAAATCCCAGCTGAAGCATGTGCCGGTTCATGAGGATTCCGAATTCCACCAGTTTTTCAGTATCCAATGCATCGATGGCCTGACGCAGTGACAAATGCCTCGAATAAAAGAAAATTCTCAAATCCCGCGTAATGAACAGGGTCAACGGCTGCAGTACCCCAAAGCCTTCGGCCAGCATCTCGGTATGACCGATGGCCTGAATCCCGGCCTGACGCATTGCCCCTTTGTGAATCGGTCCCGTACAGATGCCATCGATCCAGTGCGCCTGTACGTCAGCGACGATCTTCATCAGTGCCTGATGCGCACATCGAGCACAGACAGACTGAATGACGCCCGGTTCAAAATGCTCCAAATCGAAATAATCATCGGCATTGACCAGATACACATTTCCAGGCTCTACTGCATATTCTGCCGACAACACGCGGATGGTTTCGAGAGACGGAGCAAACAGCTCCGTGGCGCGTTTCCACAACTCCCATTCTGCATATACGACAATGATGTATTGCCGGAGCTGCTCCCTGGCAGCAGACAGAGCCTGAACTGATATTTCGTATCCAATTCCGGCAGGATCTCCCGGCGCGATGGCAATGCGTTTAATCGGCGTTACGCCGCCGCCCAGCTCGTTCTGAAATGCAGTTCCCGTAAAAAATGGACTCATGATCGGGCTCCAAATATTGCCGTTCCAATGCGAATATGCGTTGCACCTTCTTCGATGGCAACTTCATAATCGTGGCTCATGCCATACGACAGAACCGACAAAGGAACTTTTCTCTGTCTGTTGATATCATCCAGTATCCTGCGAACCTGTGCGAAATACGGTCTGCTGCCTTCGGGATCTTCGAATGCAGGCGGAATGATCATCAATCCCTGCCAGTCCAAATGACTGCATTTTTCCAGGAAATCCACCATTCCCGGCAATTCGTCGACCGGCAATCCGGTCTTTTCACCATCTTCATCGCCGATTCTCAGTTCGACCAGAATCGGCTGTCGATAATCCGGATAGAGTTCAGCCGTAACTCTGTCGATCTGCCCGGCGAGTGCCGTGCTGTCCACCGAATGGATAAGTGCGGGGGGGAATGCCATGAGCTGACGTACTTTATTGCGCTGAAGATGGCCTATCAGATGCCAGACAGCCTCAGTTCTGCCCGCAAGTATCTGTCTTTTTTCGACGTATTCCTGGACGTAATTCTCGCCAAAATCCCTCAATTCAGTCGTATCGAGGGCTTCAATGATGGCTTCCGCGGGCTTTTTTTTCGATACACCGACGAGTTTTACATCCTCGCGGCGACGGTTTGATCGGGCACAGGCCAGCTGAATTCTTTTCTCTATGGTTTCAAGATTTGTCGCTATAGTCATATCGTTAATCGTTAGGGGTTAGAGATGTTCCATGGAACGTCTGTACAAAATACAATCAGTCACGCCCCGAAGTGTGCACCACATCGTATACAACAATCGGGGTTAAACATTGAGGACTAAATTGACAATCATCGGGCAGTTTTTCCCTGATGCGCATGTCAGGATATACGCATCCATCCGGGAGTCAATCTGATGTCGAAAATAGCCCCCCGGGATGCAGGTCACTCATTGCAGTCATGCTAAAGACCGCGGGACGGCTCGCAGTTTTTTTACGATAGCAGCATCATGACAGACCGATCCACGATTGAGTCATAGCGAGGATGCACAAGTGGTTGACGAGCCGTATTTGCCGCGCATTGCGGCAAATAGGCGAGTGAGCCGCCCGTATGCCTTTTGGGCAAAGGGCGGCCAAAGGCAAAAAAAAACCGGACGCGAAGTCCGGTTTAAACCACTCTCTTAGAGGGTAGATACGCGGTCAGAGCCGCAATGGGTGTAGAAGGAATCGAACCTTCAACCTGCGGATTAAGAGTCCGATGCTCTGCCAATTGAGCTATACACCCAGGTTGATGAGTCGCATGCGAAAGGTGGGACTCGAACCCACACACCTCTCGGTACAGGAACCTAAATCCTGCGCGTCTACCAGTTTCGCCACTCTCGCAAGCAAGCAGTGGGTGTAGAAGGAATCGAACCTTCAACCTGCGGATTAAGAGTCCGATGCTCTGCCAATTGAGCTATACACCCACAAGAAGACACACCATACACCCGGTAGGATTCGAACCTGCGACCCTCGGATTCGAAGTCCGATGCTCTATCCAGCTGAGCTACGGGTGCGAAGGTGGGTAGTGGGGCTCGAACCCACGGCCTCAGGAACCACAATCCCGCGCTCGTACCAACTGAGCTATACCCACCATCCTTCGAGGTCCCGATTTCGAACCCCATCGAACGGCGTGCCTTATATGCGCATCAGGCCGATGCGTCAATACTTTTTTTTATTTTTTACCACGAAATCCGACAGAATCAGTTTTTAATCCGGCGACGACGCAGGCAGAGACCACCCATTGCCGCCAGCAACAGCCATGCGGGGAATTCCGTGCTGCTGGCAGGCGCCGTAGAGCAGTCAGAATCTTTGCTTTTGGCCGACACATCGACCGGGTCTTTATCAGGCTTATTCCCGGAGGCCGCCGGTTCGACTTTAACGGCATCAAACAGAACGCGCAGCTTGTCTTTGACATCATCTTCACTCAATGCCTCGTCTGTCAGACGCACGTACTGGTCTTCGCCGGCTTTAAGTTCATAATCGCCCAGTTTTAACCATGTCGAATCCTCATCGACGTTCACGCTGGGACGATATGCTTTGTCAGCAGTTTTAACCAGATATCTGACCTCACCGGGAATGCTTCCCAAGCCGCCTTCAACGTATACGGAAATGGTATATTTCCCTGACTTTTTCACGTTGAGGTGCCAGATACCGACGAGGTTTTCTTCTTTACGGACATTGGCATAGTAGAGGTGACCATCCTGGCCGTAATCCGTCATTTCAGACCACATCTTTGAATCTGTTTTTTCGAAGCATTCATCCAGTTCATCGATAATCGTGGATTCGCGTCCATCGATGGCGGTCTTGCACTTGTTTGGATCATAGGGCGCGGGCTTTTCAGAAGGCGTGCCTTCGGATTCTGAAACGCACTCGCCATCTGAGCATTTTTGCCCATTGGGACAAGCTTTTGCTTCGGACCACTCGCGGCACTCGTCCTCATCGAACTGACCGCAGGTCACGACGCTGTCTCCCTCACATTTCTTTTCATCCTGTGCACATTCATGTGTGCAGTCCAGTTTTTCGTTGGGTACACAACCGCCCGACTGACAGATCTCACCGGCACCGCAAGGCGTAACCTGTCCCCATTCCAGACAGGAATCCTCGTCGAACTGTCCGCATGTGCGCCAACCATTATCACCGCTGCATTCCTTTGCCCCATCGGAGCATTCATCCGAGCATTGGGAAGGAGCATCTTCGCATGCGCCCTTGTTGCACGTTTTTCCTGCATTGCAAGGCGTCACCGCAGACCATTCCAGACAACCATCGTCATTGGCATCTCCGCATGTCCGAACACCGTTCTCATGACACTCTTTCTGACCATTTGATTCACATTCGTTGGTGCATGCGGTACCGGGAACGAATTTGATTGCATCGAATATGACGCGTTTTCCGGTCGTATCCGTATAGGGTTCGCCGGTGGCATCCGTCAGCATGACCCATTGATCCCCGCCTTCGGCAAAATCAAAGCTGCCAATCAGAACCCATCCGTTCTTGCCGGTCAAATCGACGTGAACGGTCTTCTCGGTGCCTTTTGCTCGGACGGTATAGGGAGCATGAGCACTCAGTGCTCCCGCCTGGCTGTCGATATTTGCAAATACCTGATAAGTTCCTGCCTTCGAAACATTGATTTTCCAGACGCCTTTGGCAACCGGATCTTTATCCCAGGTGTACGCAAACTGCAAATCATCGCCATATCCCACTTTGGTTTTGGAATCCTTCGCCGTTCCGAGTCTGAAGAAATTGTTCGACGTCGTGCGTTCAAAGCATTCATCGCTGTCATCGATAATGGTTTCTGCGCCGCCAACTGCCGTCTTGCAGGCCGGATGTGCGATGCATTCACCGTTCACTTTGATGATTTCGATATCCATGCCATAGAAATACTTGACGATATTCTCCCAGACCCAGCCGTGTCTGGCCAGACATGTCGCGCCATTCTGTGAAACCGTTCCACGATTGGCATAATTCTTCGGATCTACATATCCCTGCTTGGACTGAGTGATGCCGTCACCGGATTTGCCCCAGTTATAGGTCACTTTTCCCTGCTGCTCTACCCAACCGCTGCTGCCTTCGACACCAGGAAATTTACATTCATCGTCAAGTGTTTCTGGTTTTGAGCCCGAAACATAGAATGCACACAAAATCGTATCCTTATAACGCAGGATATATCCGCTCGTATCGTCAGTCGCAGCGCGCGTGCGCTCATTTGCCGTCGTATAACTGCAGTTGTAAACCTGATTGAGCGTACCATTATATGCAATCTTGTTATTATGCATATAGTAGTAACCGTCCGTTCGGGCATTGACGGCCTGCGTGCGAAGCGCTTCCAATGGGGCACCGCCATTTTCGCAAGCCGTCACATTGGGAACATAATCCGTCTCCATGTCGACGACCTTGGAATCTGTGCAGCCTGTAACTTTTCCCTTATCATCCGTCGTCCACTTCATGCACACTTTTATCGAACACTGCGGTTCAAGGGCCGATTTGGTCACAGAAAACTCAGAACTTACGCCGTAATCTACGACCTCACACTCGGTGCTGCCATCACAATCCGAACACCCTGCGGCCAAAACACAAGCCAGAGCTGCCACCATCCCTACATACGTTCTTCTTGTTTTCATAAAGCTCTCCTCTCCAAAAAGCCCTATGAATTCTAGCATAATTCCGGCACACACTCATGCAAATCTGTATTTATTTTGTATCGGTTATCGGCCTTTTGGGCCGATACACCTCTGTCTCTGGCTATCGGCCTTTTGGGCCGATACGCCAGCGCCTCCGCTATTGGCTCTGCCAATACGCGTCGGTTTTTGCTCAAATACACCGACGTCTGCGGATCAACCCAAAACCGACAGCCACGCCAAGAATCATCCATATCGGAGCAGTATGACCGGATTGACTTGAAACAGAACATCCGGAAGGTGCAGCAATAGAAATGCTCGGCATTACCGAATCGACCACCTTGCCCTTATTTCCTTCTTCACCGGGAGACGGGGTTTCTTCTTCATCTGCAATCACTTTGATGGCATCATAAAGCACACGAATCTCATTACCCTCCTCGTCGACGAGTTCGGACTCATCATCCACCTGATTGGTCAGCATGACAAACTGACTCTTGCCTTTTTTGAGCTCAAAATTACCGAGCGTCACCCAGGTTGAGTCTTCATCCACGCTCACCGTCGGATACGTCTTTTTCCCCGATGCATAAACTGTATACTTAATCAAGTTCCTGACGCTGCCGACGCCGCCGAGCACATGAGCCTGAATGGTATACTTACCGGCCTTTGTCACATTCAAGTGCCAGATTCCCTTTGCCTCATCCATGTCTTTTCTCAGATAGGCATAATAGAGATTATTCATATACCCTTCGGCAAGGGTCATCCAAATGGCTGACGAAGGATCCACTCGCTCAAAACACGCATCCGAATCATCAATAATCGTCGTTGGACGTCCATCTATTTCTGTCACACAATCGACATCCGTCTCAGATTCTACCGGTGGTTTCTCACCTTTTACACAGACTCCATCCTCACAAACCTTGCCTTCGCCGCAATTCTGAGGATCTGACCACACCAGGCAATCCTTCAGTTGAACACAGTTGTGATAGCTGCTCTCATCTGCGCACTCAAAATCCCCCTCATTCGTGCATTCGTTCGTGCATGTCTCCGGAACCGGAATGCATTTTCCAGCGCTGCAGTACGTTCCTTCCGAGCAGGGAACATTATCCCCCCACTCCGTACATCCGGCAGCCCCCTTTGCACAAACGCGATACCCACTTGTATCATCAAGGCATTCGACTTTTCCCTCTGCACATGCATTCGTACAGTTCGTCACGCATTCTCCGTTCGAACAAACCTCGCCATTGCCGCAGGCTGCCGGTGATGGAGACCATTCCCGACAGGAATCGCCATCGAACTGACCACACTCGAGGTACGCAGTGTCTCCGGAACATTTTTTCTGTCCTTCGGAGCATTCATCCGCGCAGGATTCAACACATTCCCCGGCGCCGCTGCATTTTTTGCCCTCTCCGCAATCCGTCACCGAAGACCATTCCTTGCATCCATCATTATTCGTATCCGTACACGTCTGGAATCCATTGCCAGAACACTGTTTGGCACCTTCAGTAGTACAGGTATCCTTGCAGGCTTCTGCTGTCACGAATTTCAGTGCATCAAAGACCACGCGTTTGCCTTTGTCATCGGTATATGCCTCACCGCTTGCATCTGTAAGCTTGACCCACTGATCTCCGCCTGTGGCAAACTCAAACTTGCCAATCGAAATCCAGCCGGATCCCGAAATATCGACATTCACCGTCTTTTCCTGGCCCTTGGCCCGAACCGTATAGGGCGCTTTATTACTGCGAGCACCATGTGCGCCATCGATGTTGGCAAAGATTTCGTAGGTTCCTGCCGTCGCCACATTCACAGTCCACGTCCCCGTCGAAGACGGAGAACCGCTCAATGTATAGGCAAACTGGGAACTTCCGCCGTTTCCTGAATTCAGGACATACCATTTTTCCATGGCATTGCGGACAAAACACTCATCGGTATCATCGATGATCGTATTGTTCGAAACCTTGGTCTGGCAATTCGGATGTGTAATACAGCTTCCTGTAGTATGAACGATCTGAATGTCCATGCCATAAAAGAACCTTGCGATATTCTCCCAGACCCAGCCCTTGTTCCCCAGACATGTTGCACCATTCTGGGACATGCAGCCACGGTTGGCATAAACCTTTGGATTCTGCGAACCAATTGGAGACTGCTTAATATTATCTCCGGATTTCCCCCAGTTGTAGGTCACATTACTCTGCGGCCATTCAGACGTCGATGATTTGCAATTGGAATCCAGATTGGCAACCTTCGATCCTGATACATAAAATGCACAAACCGTCGTATCATGATACCTGAGTACAACGCCCGCTGTAGCATTCGTTGCAGCCTTGGTTCTGCCGAGCTGTTCCGCATTGGGAGCTCTGCTCGGGCAACTGTAGACCTGATCGTTCTGACCATCGCCGATCGAATTGCCTTTGTAGTAGGCAAATGAACGAGCTGATACAGCTTGAGCACGCAGACCCTCGGTATTTGAATTGCCGTTCTCGCACCACACCACATTGGGAACGTAGTCGTCCTCCATATTCTTCGAGCCCTTGCCGGACACATTGATGGAGCAGCGAGCTTCCAATGCGGACTGTGTTACCGAATATTCAGGACTTACGCCGAAATGCTCTGAGCAAAGTCTGCTTCCGCAGTCTTCGTCAGCGCATCCCGAAATCCAAAAAATCGCTATTGCTATAAAAGGCAGAACACTTCGTTTCATCGTCAAACCTCCATGGTGCATAGTCCACCACTATACTAATGAAGGTTTTTTAGCCACAATTGAAAGCGTTTCCCAGTAATATTTTAAATATCAGACAATTTTGCGGCGTCGGATAAAGCACAGACCGGCAAATCCTCCCAATAACCAAACGACAGGTGCCGTCGATCCCGAACCAAATCCTGTCACAGCGCAGCCATTGCCGCGCAGATCCACATTTGGCTCTGCATCTTCCGGATCGGTCTGTTTATCATTACCCGAATCGTCGCCGGAACCATCATCACCCTCGTGACCATCATCACCCTCGTGACCGTCATCACCCTCGTGACCATCATCACCCTCGTGACCATCGTCAACATCGGTATAGGGAACAATCTCAATGGCGTCCCAGACAATGCGTTTTCCGATATTGGGATCTGACTCATCTACAGCATCAGTCAGCCTGACGTATTGTTTTTCTCCTGCTGTCAGTTCAAAATTACCCAAATTGATCCACTTGGAATCCTCATCTATCGTGACTGTCGGATAATACATCTTACCGGATGCCCGGACGTTGTATTTCTGTGTACTGCAAACATCGCCGATACCGCCTTCGACATAGACACGAATCCGATATTTTCCGGACTTCGTCACGTTCAGACGCCATGTCCCGACAGCATCCGGTTCCCCGCTGTGCGAATAAGCGTAATAAAGGGCATCTTCATAACCGGATCCCGACAATTCAGCCCATTCTTTAAAATCCGATCGAATGAAGCAATTGTTTGTATCATCCAGAATGACCGATGGCCGACCATCTATTTCGGTTGTACACTCCGGCTGCTCCACATCCTGGTCTTTTTTAAGACATTGTCCCTCATCACAGACTTCATCCGCTGCGCATGCGGTAATACCCGACCAGATCCAGCAATTATCCCCGTTTTTAGTACAGCTCTTATAACCATTATTCTCGCAGACAGCATCCCCCTCCTGACACTCATTCTGGCAGGCTGGCTTATCATAAACGCAGTTTCCTTCAGAGCAGTACATGCCTTCTGTACAATTGACCGGCGTCGACCAGTCGAGGCATTCATCAGTGTCAAACTGACCGCACTCCTGTACGGCATTGCCGGAACACCGTTTCTGCCCGGATTCACAATCGTTCGAACATTTTGCTGTACAGACCCCATTCACACAGCTTTGTCCGCTGGCACAAGGTATAGTTGCCGACCAGTCTGTACATGTATCCGAATCGTGCTCGCCGCATACCCGATAGCCTGTATCACCGCTCACACATTCCTTTTGTCCTGCGACGCACTCATTCGTACAAGTCTGTGCACATACCCCGCCGCTGCAAGTCGTTCCACTTGGACATGCTGTAACATTTGACCATTCAAGACAACCATCGCTATTGCTGTCACCGCAGGTACGATAGCCATTTCCGGAACATTCCTTGGCTCCGCTTGCTGAACACTGGTTCGTACATGAGGCTACACAATTGCCGCCATCGCATTTCTGACCGTTTCCGCAGGCTGTGACACTCGACCACTCCAGACAACCATCGTTATTGCTGTCGCCGCAGGTACGATAACCGCTTCCGGAGCATTCTTTGGCACCCTTTGACGAACACTGATTTGTACATGAGGCCACACAATTGCCGCCATCGCATTTCTGGCCGCTGCCGCACGCTGTGACACTGGACCATTCGAGACAACCGTCATTATTGCTGTCACCGCAGGTACGATAGCCACTTCCGGAGCATTCCTTGGCACCCTTTGACGAACACTGATTCGTACATGCCGATGCCGTTACAAATTTCAAAGCATCATAGACGACGCGCTTGCCGCTTCCATTGGTATAAGCCTCGCCGGAAGCATCCGTCAGCTTCACCCACTGATCCTGGCCTGCTGCAAAATCAAATTTGCCAAGCGAAACCCAACCCGAACCGGAAATATTGACGCTGACGGGCTTTTCGACGCCTTTGGCTCGAACCGTATAGGGAGCCTTGGCACTGCGAGCACCGTGTGCAGGATCGATATAGGCCTGAATCTCGTAGGTTCCTGCCGATTTCATGTTGATATTCCACACGCCCGTCGCTGTCGCTGAACCATTGGTCGTATAGGCAAACTGTGAACTGCCGCCATTTCCGGAGTTCAAAACGAACCAATCTTTCGACGGCGTTCGGCGGAAACACTCATCGGTATCATCGATAACCGTCCCGTTCGAAACGACAGTCGAACACTTTGGATGCGCAACACAGGACCCCTCTGTCCGAACGATCTCAATGTCCATGCCATAGAAGAATCTGACGATATTCTCCCAGACCCAGCCTTTATTCCCCAGACATGTCGCACCATTCTGCGACATGCAGCCGCGATTGGCATAATTCGTTGGACTCACTAGCCCAATCTCAGACTGATTAATTCCAGTGCCGGATTTTCCCCAGTTATAGGTCACACGAACCTGCGGCCACCCCGTCAGAGGGGCCTTGCATTCGGAATCCAGACTGGCAACGACCGTGCCCGATACATAGAATGCACACACATACGTATTATTGTAGCGCAGAATAATGCCATTCGTATCGATGGTCGCTTGCTTTGTCGCCTCCGACATGCCGCCGTTGCAGGTATACACCTGATCATCCTGCCCGTCTTTAATCGCCCTCTTTTCATTATTCACCACATAATACCCTACCGACCGGGCTGCAACAGCCTGGGCTCTTAACCCCTCGGTATTGGACATTCCATTCTCGCAGAAGGTTACATGCGGAACATAGTCCGTCTCCATATCCTTCTGCCCTTTTCCCACGACATTAATCGAGCACATGGAACTCAGGGCAGATCGCGTCACCGAATACTCCGGACTCACGCCATAATGCTCTGAACACAAGCCGTCCTCACAATCACTCTCGGCACAGCCGATCATTCCCATGCCGACAGCGGACATTATAATACATAATAATTTGCGGTTCATGCGCATCCCCATATTTTATATCAATTGTTCCAACATTCCCATTATACTCAATTATACGGATTAATGCCATGCTTTACGACGCCTGAGTCCCAATCCGAACACTCCAATTGCCCCCAGCATCACCCATATGGAATTGTCCGAACGCCCCAAAAGTCCATTCACGGAGCAGCTGCTCCCGGGTTGTATGTAGATGGATGCATCGACACCATTATCCTTTCCGGAGCTCCCCGGCTTCGGAGGATTCACATCACCGGCATCAGGAACGACCTTGATTGCATCAAACAAGACGCGGTTCTGAGCATCCTCATCGTCCGGATTGTTTGTCTGATCATTGAGCTGAACATATTGATCTGTTCCTTCTTCAAGCTCAAACGCACCAAGCATCAGCCAGTCCGAATCCTCATCGATCAAAACCGAAGGCCGCAATTTTTTGCCCGATGCATACACGACATACCTCTGCTCACCAACGACAGAGCCTACCGCTCCGACGACCTTGACCCAGATGACATATCGCCCCGCCTTTGTCACATTCAGATGCCACGTCCCCACGGACCTTGCTGCCTCTGTACTCACATGCGAATAGTAAAGATGATCATCATGGCCATATTCCTTCAAATCCATCCAGAATGAAGATTCTGACTTTTCAAAACAATCATCGAGTTCGTCGATAATGGTTTCTTCCCGGCCATCGATTTCGGTTCTGCAAACGGGACTTTCAGCGGCTTCCTTACATTCCCCGTTCACACAGCTTTTTCCGGATTCACACGCAATTACTTCGGACCACTCCAGACACTCATCTTCATCGAACTGCCCACATTCCCTGTATCCATCTTCATCACATTTTTTCTGGCCCTCAGTGCAATCCGGAACACATCCGCTCGTATTCTCAATACAGCTCCCGGAACTGCAGATTTCCTTTTCGCCGCACGGCGTCATCTGGGACCATTTCAGACAGCCATCCACACTTTCGCAGGTCTTGAACCCCTGACCTTCGCATGTCTTCTGCACCTCGGAACACTCCGGTGTACATGCCTGCCCTGGCTTGGCCACGCAATTTCCGGATTCACAGGTTTTATTTTCCCCGCATGGCGTTACCTGAGACCATTTCAGACAGCCATCCACACTCTGGCAGCTCTTGAATCCCTGACCATCACATGCTTTCTGACCATCGGAACACTCCGGCGTACACACTGGACCGGGTTTATCCACGCACTTGCCGGATTCGCAAGTCTGATTTCCCGTACAGGGCGTCACCTGAGACCACTTCAGACAGCCACCAACGCTCGAACATGTCCTGACGCCATTGCCCGAACATTCCGTTCCGCCATTCGAAGAACACTCGTCGCTGCAGGAGCTTCCCTCTGTCGAAACAAATTTCAGGGCATCGAACGGAACGCGTTTTCCGTTCGCATCCGTATAAGCTTCTCCCGTAGCATCCGTAAGCTTCACCCACTGATCCTGCCCTGCTGCGAATTCGAACTTGCCCAGCTCAACCCAGCCGCTTTTATCACTCAGATTGACCTTGACCGTAGACTCCTTCCCCCTGGCACGAACCGTATATGTCGCATTCGCGCTCAGTGCCCCGACTTTCTTGTCCACGTAGGCATAAACATTATAATTGCCCGCACTGGCCGCATTGACATGCCATGTCCCCGCTGCGACGGCATTGCCATTCCAGGTATACGCAAACTGCATACTCTCGCCATAGCCAATGGGATCCACCTTCGCGTTGCCGTGATTCTGGACAGACCCAACTGTGAAGAAATTATCAGAAAAATTCCTCACAAAACACGAATCAGTATCATCAATGATTACCTCGCCGTTCTTGATCTGCGTCTTGCATTTGGGTTCGGTCACACAATCGCCTTCGGTCTTCAGCATCGTGATGTCCATGCCGTAAAAGTACCGAATGATATTCTCCCAAATCCAGCCTTTCTTCCCAAGACACGTCGCACCATTCTGGGACATGCACCCCTGATTGGCAGAACTTTTACTCGAACCGAGAGTAGACTTGGTGACCCCCGAACCACTCTTGCCCCAGTTATAGGTCACGTATTTCTGTGTGGCCGCACTCGCACTCCCCGAAAACGTACAGTCACTCTTGAGCTTGTCTACTTTTTCGCCGGCAACATAAAACGCGCACAGCTTGGTCGATCCATTCATCAGAATGATGCCATTGGTATCCATCGATGCCGCTAGAACTTTGGCAAACTGTGTCTCGGACGGCGCACGGCTTTTACAGCTGTAAACCTGATCCTTCGTACTGTCACGAATTTTGCCCTTCCCCGAACTGCCAAGCTTGTAATACGCCACCGATCTGGCAGATACAGCCTGAGCCCGCAGCCCCTGAAGCGTCGAACCTCCATTCTCGCAATGCGTCACATTGGGAACATAATCCGTCTCCATGTTCTTGACGCCTTTGGAATTCCCGTCATTATCCGTCACTTCGATGGAACACCAGGCCGTCAAAGGTGATCTCGTCACCGAATATTCCGAACTGATGCCATAATGTTCAGAACACTTCACACCCCCGCAATCCGAATCTGAATCGACACATCCGGAAATCGGAATTATCAGAGCATTCACACATAAAATCAGGCCAAACTTCTTCATCGCGTTTTCTCCCTGATATTTTTGGGGGAGGGCGCATCCTTTTGCTGCGCAATACGGATGCGGGTCCGGGCTATTGAGGCTTTGCCTCAATACGCCCGGACATTATACGCGTACATGAAGCCACATCAAAATAGATTTCGCCTGTATTCGCCTTTCAGGCGAAAAAGGCGAAAAAAAAAGCCGCGTATTCACCATGGGTGAATAGCGGCTCAAAACAATCTCAAAACATCAGAACTCAGTCGTCAGTGAAAAACCACCAAAATCCGGCGAAATCATCGGACTGATCATGAATGCTTTCGGATTATTGGATTCAAAACGCTCAATCTGCGGTTTATATTTCACAGCATCGACGACGACAAGCGTAATACCTGCAACCAACATCGCACCGCCAACTGCGCTCAAGGCATAACCCACATTCATATATGTCGTATTCTTATTGCGATACTTGCGGAGCTCTTCCGAAGGCATACGACTCTGATCGTTCTGGTTAATTTTGAATTTATCCTTGTAATCAAAATAATAATAGACCGCCAGACCAATACCCGCACCCAAAGTTGCAGCACCGATACCGATAAATGGATACCCCAATGCTTTGAAAAGCTTGGATTTCTTGGTCAGTGCCTCGTGCGTAATACCGGCTTCTGCCAGAACATCGTCAGGATTGATAACCTCAATCTCGGTCTCTGTCGTCTGATTCGCCGGCAGCTCAACACCAATGGTATTGAAGCCAAAGCTCGTTTCGCCATAAATCGAATGACGCCCAGGAACCAACGCTATGGGCTTGGAAGAGCATTTGACTTTTTTACCGCCATCAAAGGAAACCGTCATTTCGGCTGGCTTGCATTTCAGAACTACCTTCGCAGAACACTTTTGAGCCAATGATTTCACATATTGGTTCGTGTACGAGGTAATTTCCTCGTGCGAATAGTCTGAAATACGTGCTGCACCCGCGACCTTCGAAAATGCTTCTGCAGCTTCGATACACTTGCCCTGGCTGGCGTATGTCTGGCCCAGATTCATCCACGTAATATTGAATTCGCGGATCTCAAGCATGGCCTTGAAAAGCTGCTCTGCCTTTGAATAATTGCCTTTCTCCGTAGCTTCGACAGCCTGGTTGTTGAGCATCGTCTGCTCATCAGAAAAGGATAGCTTATCTGGTTCAGGTGCTGCTGCAGGCTCCGCAACTACTTCTGTGGCGCCCTTGTCCTTACTTGAACTCTTTTTCGAAGACTTGGAGCTTTTCGATGAACTGGCCTTTCTGCTGGAATCCTGGGCCACTGCTGTCAAAGGCAGCATGAAACCCGCCAATAAAGCCAGAATAAATGAAAATTTCCGCATTTTGCCTCCAATAAGGTTAAAGAAACCAAAATGGCTGTCCTGTGTCTGATTTACACTACTTTGATATAAATAGCAAATCCACGGGTACAATTAATCGCAAAAAGACCAAAATTGCCAATAAAAAAACCTCCCTGAACAGGGAGGTTCTTTATTCATGACCGCTCTATCGGTTAGTGCGATGCTTTATAGACATCCCACAGCTTGAGGGCAACGTCGCGAATGCCATTGTCGAGGGCATCGATTTCTTCTTTCTTCCATTCGGAAGGATCCTTGCGGGCAAACGTCGTCAAATCCTTGCGGTTGTCGAAGCAGGCAACGGGAACATGATAGACCTTGCCGTGGGCTTCGATGCGCAGCGTATCGGGAACATCGCTCTTCTCCATCAGCTCGACCATATCGTCCGAACCATAGTCCTGGATCATGACAGATTCCGGCGTGCCATGGAACAGAATCGACTTGTCCTCGCCCGGACGTGCACGATCGCGGTTCTTGCGGCGCGATTCTTCCGGCGTAACCCAGATATAGAGAATCGCTGCGCGCTGCAGAAGTTCATCCGAAAGTGCCGGGAGACTTGCAACATAGCCATAATGCTCGGGAAGCGGACGAACACCGGCAGGACCGCCGCGGGAGAACTCGATGACGATGGTCTTGCCTTCGCGCGATTTCAGAACATTCTTGATCTTGTCATCAAACAGTTCGCGAGCTTCTGCCTCGAGTTTCTCTTCGAGTTTTGCACGAACTGACGGACTCAGGGCAGCAATCTTGGCGACACCACCCACGCGAACAGCCGCAGCATCCAGTCTTTCAAACAGACGAATCGCCGCATATTTCGGATTCTCGGCCTTGCCCATCAGAATCTCATGATAGTCCTCATTGAGAAGTTCGATCAATGCTGGCCAGTCATAGGCATCCAGGAATGGGCCATTGCGTCCGCCTGCATCATCTTCGCTGTGATAAATACGAGGTTCACCCATATCCTTGAGGGCCTCATCGATCACGAGCTGAATGTGTACATAGGGATAATCGTCGATCTGAATCGTTTCACCCATGTGGAACAATTCCGGATCCTTATTCGTAAGGAAGTTGCGGACTTCGGATTTCCCTGATGCAGGAAGTGCAAGAAGCAACAGTGTGTCAAAAATTTCTGCCATCTTATTCTCCTGTAAAAACTACCCGACATGAGTAGCAAATGTGCCCGTTTTTTACTCACGTTATTATAACGTGGCAAGCCATTTTTGGTTATTGTATTAAATACATACAACAGGTCACATACGATTACATGTAGTTAAACCGGAATGACGCGCCACTTTTTACGTTCTGCCTCGTAACTCAGCACGCGCAGCTCAATACTATTTCCAACAATATATTGTATAGATTCATCATCATTCGACATGATCGTCATCTCTTCGTTGATATGCCAGTTCATTCCCGTCGCATCGGCTATATCTTTAATATAAACTTTGAGTTCAATCGGCGGCATATCCAGACGAACATATAATGCACTGGGTTTCATGCCCAGAATCGTGCCCCGCCGGCGAGGACGATCGGCTGGAGAATAGTCATAGTCGTGACTGACGACGTGCGCAATCGCGCATGAATCAATGGCCTTATCGACCTCGCGCTGAACGCTCTTGGCCTGGTTCGAAGCCTCGATCACGCGTTCACGAATCCGCCGCATCTCATCGCGGGGCGTAGCCCTGGACTGTTCGAATTCCGCATCGATGGCTTCCTTGTGCGTAAATATGCCGACGATTTCGCGCATGGGCGCACTGAACCTGGCGTACGGATTGACACCGAGCGCACTGTGAGGCCCCGCCTCCGGCGAAAACACACTTCGGCGCTGCATCATCAGAACAGCTCGCTCCATGGCCTGACGAACGCGATACGCTTTCTGAGCTGCCGGCGGTGCACTCAAATCAAACGTACAGCTCTCCCTGGGCAGAGATTCAAAGAAATCAGCCAGACTGCACTTTTCGCGATCCCAGTACCAGCACGCCGGCATATTCTGCGCACGCGCAATATCATTCATCGCCTCACTGGCGTACTCAATATCATGAAGCGAAGGTGCTTCGTGATTGCGGAAAATCGCCAGCACATCGGGATCATCCCTGGCCAGTTCGTTGAGGATTTTCGCGCCTTCCATGTTGCACAATAGCGAAAGCTGCTCATTGTAAAGATCGACATCCGCGCGAATATCCAGCCCCAGCACGAATGATGTTTTGACGCCATTCAGACCGACATCCAGCGAAACCCGGTTAAAATGAACGACGTTTCGCGTGCGCCCCTCCCGGATGCGCAAAAGTCCGACTTCCTTAAAATTCATCAGACTGCGCGCAAAATCCTGTTTCATCCAGGGATGTTTCTCGGGATTTGCCAAAAATGCCGACACATCCTCGTTGATGAGTTTTGCGCGCGAATGAATTCTTGCGCGCCGAAGCGTCGTTTCGATGCACGTGCCGTCGGATGCGACCTGCATGATGAAGACGAGCGCGCGCCGGTCGACATCCGGATTCAGACTCACAATCCCCTGCGAAAGCGCATGCGGAAGCATCGGTACGCTCATGTCTGCAAAATAAACGCTCGTACCGCGGTGAATTGCCTCTTCAAAAAGCGCCATGCCGGGCCGAACGAACCAGGAGGCATCGGCAATCGCATACCAGACGACATAGACGCATTCCGGCCTGGCAGGCCAGAATCCGTCATCCGGCGTCCCCACGTAGAGCGCCTGATCCAGATCCCGGGTTCCGGCACCATCCACCGTCACAAACGGGATGTGCCGCATATCGTCGCAATCCGAAAAATCCACCGGAACCGACGTATAGCTTTCGACTTCCTTTTCGACTGCTTCATCAAAGCCGAATTCAAGCCCGAAATCGAATGCAATGCCATACACTTCGTGCAGCACACTGCCCTGCTTGACGATGCTCAGAATGCGGTAATAATGCTCTGCCCTGCGCTCCAGAACCAGGAACTCGCCATCTCTTATCTGCGTCCGAAAATACTCGAAATTCTCGACCCAGGCAGTATCCACGCACCCCATGGCGCTCCGAAGCACCGTGACTTTTTCTTCCGCCCTCACCACGCGCCGCGAACGTTCAAAATGACGAAATCCCAGTTCTGTCACATCCATGGTTACTGCCCCTTTTCGCAGGTTTTGCGTACCTCATCACAGACGAGTCCGCTGTCCACACAATTCTGAACATCTACCCAGTCATTTTCCGAACACATCTGCAAAATGCCCTCGCTGCAGCGCTTGTCCCCCGCCGTACAATTGACCAGCGTACACCCCGAATAATCCAGCTTGCATTCACTGGTGCACACGGGAGTCCCATGCAGTGCCGCATTCATATCGCGGCACGTTTTGCCCTGGATCAAATCGCCGTCGCATTCCTCGCCGATTTCGACGGCACCATTGCCGCATTGGGCAATCGAATCCGCTTTCTGACATCCCCGTTTGGAATCGCAGACCGGCGCATTTCCTTTGCATTCGATGATCCGCCATTCGCCGTACATGCACGTTTTGGACGTGTTGCCTTCACACACGTGATCCCCGTCCCTGCACTCATCCTCACTGCATCCCAAAAGCATGGTCACGAATACTGCCGGTATGATGATTTTCTTCATGGAATACCTCTGATGCTCCTGCCCTCCGAACGCATCCTACCATTCATCGCAATAATTCTCAAAAACGAAAAAAGTCCGCCAGGCGGACTATTCAAAAAAATGCTCAAGAAATCTCGAAATAACACACGCATACCACACATCAAAAAGCGCAGCTTTTTAGGGGGCGTGGGGGAGCTGGCTCCCCCACAAAAAAGATCAGAACACGAGCCGGAACGTCGGCAAACACGATAGGCGAAGTGGATGACCCAATGTGAACTGAGGCGGTTCTTGAGGATAGATGAACAATGAGGGGAGCATTGCGAAAGCCCAGACTCCCCCCACAAAAAGAATGATTAGTGATTCACTAACTGTTATTCTTCGACACGATGATGTTGTCGAACTTGAGCAGGGCGTTTCCTGAGCCATAAGGAATAATCTGAATATCGAACGATGCTTTGTTGTGTACGCTGTCCGGCAGATTGATCGGAGTTATGGCATGGAATTTTGTATCTTTATCGTTTAGTTTAATATCTTCTGACCATTCCCAGTTATCGCTCGAAACGCGCACGACGACGTTCGTCGGCGAAGAGGATGCATTGTTGCGCTTAATGGACATCGCCAAATCAATATCCTTGGCATTGGTCGCATTGATGCCGGAAATCAGAATGTGATTGCCCACGACCGAACCATCATTGGCAATGGCACCATCCTGACCTTCTTTGGCCTTTTTGCAGTTGCCAATCGAGAATCCGTTTCCGGTTTCCCCGCCCGCAAAACAAGTATCTGAACATTTCCAATTTGATGTCGTTGCAACGCGAATATTGCCGGTTCCCACGTCAGCTTCAAATCCCTTGCCACCATTGGTAGGATCCGTCCCCTTGTATTTGGTCGCATCATCGAAATCGAATTTTGCAAGGATATTGCCGGTATCCACCGTCTGAACCGTGGCAAGGCCGACAGTATTTATGTTCAATCCCGCATCGCCGTTGTTGCTCGCTGCAGGTTTCAGGTCGCTGTCAATGCTCTCCGGAGCTTTTGAATTGAGCTTGCAGTACTGCCACTTTGCCGAACTGGAGGATTTGATTCTAAATGTATAGTAAGCTTTGTTGTTCAGTGCCGCGACATGCTCCGATTTCAGAGT
>JAFRYG010000008.1 GCA_017441205.1 Pseudomonadota bacterium | reverse complement strand
CGGCACATTCTGTAGCTACACACTTGCCTTCCGTGCATGCACCGGCTTTCCAGCCCTCAAGTTCAGCACATTTATTGCCATGGCTGCCGCAGTTTTCATCAGAATCATCCTCACAGCCGCCATCATGTGCATGCTTGCCGGCCTCGCATTCAGAACCTGGAGCTTCGCAATTGCCTTCCTTGAGTTCATAATTCTCGGCACATTCTGTAGCTACACACTTGCCTTCCGTGCATGCACCGGCTTTCCAGCCCTCAAGTTCTGAACATTTATTGCCATGGCTGCCGCAATTCTCATCGGAATCGTCCTCACAGCCTTCATCGAATGCATGCTTGCCGGCCTCGCATTCCGTCGGAGCCGCTGTACCGGATACACACGCACCATCCTTGAGTTCATAGCCATCGGCACATTCCGATGCCACGCACTTACCGCCCGTACAATCGCCGGCTTTCCAGCCTTCCTCTTTTGTGCAGTCATTGCCATGACCGCCGCAATTTTCGAGCGAATCGTCCTCGCAGGCACTTTCGTGCGAATGCTTGCCTTCACCGCATTCTGAGGATGCATTCCCGGATGCGCACACGCCATCCTTGAGATCATAGCCATCGGCACATTCCGATGCCACGCACTTGCCGCCCGTACAATCGCCGGCCTTCCAGCCAGCCAGCTTTGTACAGTCATTGTCGTGGCTGCCGCAGCTTGCAAGAGAATCTGCCTCGCAATCATCGGCATAGACATGTTCGCCGCTTTCACACACGATATTACCTGCATCACCGCCGCTATCCTTTCCCGATGAAGCATCATCCGACGTACAGCCGGAAACGAACAATAACGATGCCAACAACCATAAACACTTCCTCATTACATACCTCCTTCCTCTGCGGATACACAGACAAAACAAACACACAGTGTGCATCCAAAATGCAGAAGCACACAGAAATATATCAACATATTTACCCTATTTTTCAACGCGTTGCATATATAATATGCATTATGAATAAAGCTATAAGCTCAAAATATCCACGCTCGTTAAACATAGCCCAAATCAATGCCATATCCATGCACGGGCTGCGTATGGCGGCACTCGGCCGCCATACCAGCCCCCCAAACAAAAAAAATGATATAAATTACTTGCCAACGTTGACAAATCTCCTGCATCGCCCTAGAAGGTTGCGTCTTTTGCTGTGGGAAAAAATCACCCCGGCAACCACATATGACCACACAGGAATCTCAATGGAATATAGAAACGTAGCAATTATTGCGCATGTCGATCATGGCAAGACAACGCTCGTCGATGCGCTTTTGAAACAATCGGGCAGCCTGGACAACAAACGAAATGTCGTCGAACGCGTCATGGATTCCAACCAGCTTGAACGCGAACGCGGTATCACCATTACAGGCAAGGCGACATCCGTCATGTGGAAGGGTGTCAAAATCAACATCGCAGACACACCGGGACACGCCGATTTCGGCGGCGAAGTCGAACGCATGCTCACGATGGTCGATGGCGTCGTACTGCTCGTCGATGCAGCCGAAGGCCCCCTGCCCCAGACGCGCTTCGTCCTGATGAAAGCGCTCGAAAAGGGACTTTCCGTCATCGTCGTCATCAACAAAATCGACCGCCAGGACGCGCGCTGTGCCGAAGTCCTCGACGAAGTCTACTCCCTCTTTATCGATCTTGGCGCGAACGACGAACAGATTGAATTTCCGGTTCTCTATGCCATCGCACGCGATGGCGTCTCGGGAACGAGCCCCGACGATATTCAGCCCAATCTGGGGCCGATTTTCGATGCAATTATCGAGAATATCCCTGCGCCCAAAGGCGATCCCGAAGGCAATCTTCAGGCCCTCATCACCAATACCGACTACGACAATTACCTGGGCAAACTCGCCATCGGGCGCGTATTCGAAGGCACGCTGACCGAAGATGAAACCCTGGTCATCATGGGCGAAAAGGGCAACAAGCAGATCAAAGTCGGTCAGCTCTATGTTTTCGATGGCCTCGATCGCCAGCGCGTCAAGGAAGCCAAAGCCGGCGAGCTGTTTCTGGTTGCAGGCATCGACGAAATTGCGATCGGCGACACGCTTTCTAGCGTCACCAATCCGGTGGCTCTCCCGCGCGTGCGCGTCGATGAACCAACGATCGCCATGTTCTTCAGCGTCAACAATGGTCCTTTTGCCGGAAAGGAAGGAAAACTCGTTACGACGCGACACATCGCCGAACGCCTTTGGAAAGAAGCCCGCGCAAACGTATCGCTTCGCGTCGAGGAAACCGATTCCAAAGATACTTTCAAAGTCGTTGGCCGCGGCGAGCTCTCGCTGTCCATTCTGATCGAAACCATGCGGCGCGAAGGCTTCGAAATGTGTATTTCCAAGCCGGAAGTCGTGACCAAACGCGACGAAAATGGCAAGCTCCTCGAACCCATGGAACGCCTGATTCTGGATTTGCCCGAAATCAACGTCGGCGCCATTACACAGATGCTGGCGCTGCGCAAGGGCATCATGGACACGATGCGCACCAGCGGAACCGGCCGCAGCCACGTCGAATTCGACATCCCATCGCGCGGACTCATCGGATTCCGTTCGCAGTTCCTGAACGAAACGCGCGGACTCGGCATTATGAATACGCTGTTCGCGGGATGGGCTCCGTGGCATGGACCGATGAATTACCGCCAGAACGGCGCACTCGTCGCCGATCGCGACGGCAAGAGCATCCCCTATGCCCTGTTCCATCTGCAGCCGCGCGGTGTTTTGTTCATCGGACCGGGTGTTGAATGCTACGAAGGCATGGTCGTCGGCGAAAATTCACGTCCAAACGATATCGACGTCAATGTTTCACGCGAAAAGAAGCTTTCGAATATGCGTGCCGCCGGCCGCGATGACAACATCATTCTCACGCCGCCCAAAATCATGACGCTCGAGGAATCCATCGAATGGATCGACGAAGACGAACTCGTCGAAGTTACCCCCATTTCCATCCGTCTGCGAAAACGATATCTGACCGCAGCACAGCGCGTTCGCCAGATTCGCGCCGCCAACAAGGCCGAAGCCGCCGAACAGCAATAATCCGATTCATAAAAAAGCTCCGCATCATGCGAAGCTTTTTTTATGGCCTTAATCCGGGATTTTTTAATTTAATGCGCACAGTTGCTGATGGCATCCCGGCTGCTTGAAAACGTCGCCGCATCCAGAACCGTGAACCAGTTGTTGCGATCGACGACCGATGGATAGAGCATACATGCGGCTTCGACGCGATCACTGTCAAACGTCAAACGAAGGATAATCTGTTTGACCTGGCTGCACGTAAAGTAATTTGAACTGGCCGAACGAATCACATTGAGCTTGTCGCCTTTAAACGTTGCACGATCGATCGAATCGAGCAGATTCGCGAAATCACTGGGATGCATGCCTTCGACAGAAGGATCAAAGACGGGTTGAGGAGGTTCGACGGGTACCGGAACCGGAACATAGACCTTCTCGACGACGACTGGAGCCGGAGGTGCTGGGGGCGCAGGAGGAGCGGGAGGATAATAGACATGACCTGGCGCGGGGGCAGGATGATGGACATGACCAGGTACCACTCCCGGTCCCGGATAATGGGCCGGAGCAGGTGCCGGTTTTGCATGATGTGAATCATCATCATCCTTTTTCGGATGTTTTTTCCCATGATCCTTTCCATGATTCTTGCCATGATGGCCAGGATTATCGGGAGCCGCAACACCATGACCATGTCCCGGAGGCGGCGGAACCGGCTGTGCCGATGCCAGCTGGGGAACCAGAAATGCAATCCCGCATGCGATGCTCAATATTGAATACCATTTCATGACTTTTTCTCCTTATGTATCATGCTTTGAAGAACCATGTTCAATAAGCACTGGGCTTACGATAATACACGTAAGAAAATTGCATGCCAAATTTAAATTCTTGGCTATGAACGACCACTGCTGATGAGAACTTTGAGCTTTGGAAATGTAGCCACTAGCTCCAAACTCAAAGCTCAAAGCTTATCAATACAGAGTCAAATTCTTTGCCAGACTCGCGCCCAGTGCGGATAAGCCTCGAATCGAAGCACGCCTTGATCTGCACACACGGATTCGCCGCCATTCAGGATATCGCGATAAATCCCCCCGGGAACATTCAGCGAAATCTCTTTTGCTGCCGACAAATCCGACACACAGCATATTAATAGTTCATCTTCGGCACTTCTTTCGAAGGCAAGTGTCTGGGCAGTCACATCGATCTGCCGGTAATTGCCGCAGCAAAGAGCCGGATGCGCAAGTCTGAAGTGTGCAAGTTTCGAAATTGCATCCTTGAGTGAAGCGCTTTCGCAGCAATTGTCGACATGCCCATTCGAAATATCGCCGACACCAATCATCGGACGAATGGGAAGATCGGCATCGTACCCGTGGCCCTTTTTACCCAGAATTCCCCACTCACTGCCATAGTACACCGACGGCGTTCCCGGTATTAAAAACATCATGGCGTACAGGGAATACAACGAAAAGGGACGTCTCAGCCTTGTTGCAATTCGATCCACATCGTGATTGTCGACAAAATTGTACATGCATAAATTCCGGTAAATCCCCTGATCTCCGAATTCACGGTTCAGCGAATATGCAATTTCGTGAAAATTGCCGTCGTTATGCGAGGACCACAGCCCCTTGTATGCCTCGTAATTCGTCGTACCATGCATCATCTCAGGGTTTGCCCACATCCGGTAATCCCCGTGAATCACTTCGCCAACCATCAGGAAATCACTTTGGATGCTGCAGGCATGCGCACGCAGAATCCTTACGAACTCCGGATCGAGACAATCCGCAGCATCCAGACGAATGCCGTCGATATGAAATTCATTGATCCACCAGCTCACGGCATCCAGCAAATGCCGGCGCGTATCCGGATTGCCGAGATTCAGTTTGACCAGCTCCTTATGCCCCTCCCAGGTCGAATATTTAATGCCGTCGGATGTATTGGCATCAAACCGAAGATCCTTGAACCAGTTTCGGGTTCGGGCCATGTCGCGCCAGGTCATGGCTTCCCGGAATGCCCAGAAATCCCGCCCCACATGGTTGAATACGGCATCCACAATCACGCGGATGCCGGCTTCATGATAAACCTCAACCAGATGCCGGAAATCATCGTCATCCCCGAGTCTGCGATCGATATGAAAATAATCCCGGGTATCGTAACCATGCGTCGATGACTCAAACAATGGCCCGAAATAGACCGCATTCATGCCGAGCTCTTTCAGATGCGCTGTCAGTTTTTCGAGTGCAGGCAGTCTGTGGCGAACTTCACCGCCATCGTTGGACCGCTCGCATCCAAGCATTCCCAGAGGATATATGTGATAAAGAACGGTTTCATCAAACCAGTGATTCTTGCAATTTTCCATGTATTTTCTGCAGGTATTCATCATTGTGTGCTCTCCTTGAGGTCTTTGTCATTATCAAACGTATACCGTTCGGTATACAATAGCCAAATATACCGAACGGTATATATCTGTCAAGATACCACCCCAAAAAGGTGAGCCGGCGTATGGCCGATGGCCATAGCCCGGCTCCGGCGAGCCGTAGCGGTATGCCGCAAGGCGAGCAAAAATAAAAGAAATGATAAGGAAATGTTGCAGATGATTTTTCGTGTTAATATAAGAGGTTTGAGTGGACTCATGGAACCATGGAGGTTTTGGTTTGAGCAAGAAAAGCATTGTTTACTGGGGTTTGACGGCATCATTGATCATTGCCGGAATAGCGATGTCGCTGGTCGAGCGCAATGGCCATTACGAATTTGAGTGGCGCGGTGCCGATCTCATGGCACATCCCAAACTGGACGAATATCACGACCTCGCCTCCCTGCAGGTATTTAACCGGGTATTGCTTCAGCTGCAGCAGAATTATGTGGACCCGACGCGGCTCGATCCCGGACTGATGATAGCCTCAGCGCTGGATAATCTGCAGAAAAACCTGCCCGAACTGCTGCTCGTATTTGACCGTCCGGTCAAGGAAAAACCGACAAAAGTGACGGTCAAAATTCAGGGTCAGACGCAGACGTTTGACCTGAGCAACCTCGGCAACCTATGGGAAATGAGCCTGAAACTGCGCAGTATTCTGGTATTTATCCAGGATTATCTGCCAAAAGATGCCAAACCGCGTGAACTCGAATTCGACGCCATCAATGGCATGCTCAGTTCGCTCGATCCGCACAGCGTCATTCTTTCGCCGGAATTCTATAAGAGTATGGCGGAAGGAAACCGCGGAAAATTCGGTGGTCTGGGGATTGTCGTCCGCATGATCGATGGTGTGCTGATCATTGTCGAGCCCATTCAGGGCGATGTTCCGGCCAAGAGAGCCGGACTTGAAGAAGGCGATCAGATACTGGCCATCGATGGTACGCCGACGCTGAACATGAATATTTCGGAGGCCGTGGATTTGCTCAAGGGCGAACCGGATACGACGGTTCACCTGAGCGTCATGCGCAAAGGCTGGAAGGAGCCCAAAAACATCAACGTCATCAGGGCAGAAATTGAAATTCCGAGCCTCGAATCCTCAAGCCTGGACGACAAAATTGCCTATATCAAGCTCAAGAGTTTTCAGGGAAACACGCAGAGCAATCTGTTGAAAGCCCTGAAAGATCTGGAAAAAGAAATGGGTGGTCTGAACGGTTTGATTCTCGATTTGAGAGGCAACCCGGGCGGTCTGCTCGATCAGGCGGTTCTCGTTGCCGATAATTTTCTCAACTCGGGCAACATCGTGACGACGGTTGGCGTCAATGATATGCTTCAAAAACCGAGGAATGCGACGAAAAAGAATACCCAGCCGGAATATCCCATCATCGTGTTGCTGGATTCCTCATCCGCCTCGGCGTCCGAAATCGTCGCCGGCGCACTTAAAAACAATAACCGCGCGCTCATCGTCGGTGACACGAGTTTTGGCAAGGGCAGCATCCAGGTACTCTATGAACTGCCCGATAAATCGGCACTCAAGCTCACGATCGGTCAATACCTTACCCCCGGCAATCTTTCGATTCAGTCGGTAGGTATCGTCCCCGATATTCGCCTGATTCCCATGCGGGCCATTGCTGCGGACGACATCGATCTGTATCCCAAGCCCTGGGTCAGGCGCGAGGAGAGCCTGGGCGGACATCTCGACAACCAGAACGCCCTGCACGATATCAAACCCTCGTACAACCTGCGTTATCTGTCCAAACGATATGCACTTCCCGAAGATGAATTTGACGATGATTCCGTCATTACGCTCGAGGATATCGACAAACTCATCAAAGCCAAGCCCAAGAATAACAAACCCGTCGACGATCCTCAGGTACGCCTTGCCAGAGAAATTCTCAAAAAGATCGGCAGCGCCCATGAACGCCAGGAAATGATAAATCAGTTCATGGCGAACGCCGATGCGCTTCAGGCCGAAGAAGACGAAGCCCTCGTCAAAGCCCTCAAACCTATGAATATCGACTGGTCCGACTGTCCCCGGCCATCATCGCCGAATATCGAAATTACGGTCAACACCGACAAACCCGATAATACCGTAACTGCCGGAGAAACATATATCGTCAGTGCCACTGCGACAAACCGCGGTTCAGAACCGGTCTGCCGAATCGCCGGACGCACGGAATCCAGTCTTGGCCGCACCAACGACAAGGAATTTGTCTTTGGAAAACTCGAACCCGGCCAAAGCGTCACCAGGGAACTCAAGGTCAAAACGAATCGCGCACAATCTTCGCGCGTAGATGATTTTAACGTAAATCTGTATTTTGACGATGGTTCGCCGATTCCCGAACAATCCGTCGCCAAAGCCTCCATGGATCTGACGACGATTGCAAGGCCGCTGCCGGCCTTTACCATCCACTACGCCATCATCGATCACGACGGCAATTCAGATCGCATCGGCAACGGTCTGCTCGACGACAACGAAGAAATCACGGTTCGTCTGTGGGTCAGCAATGATGGATCCGGAACGGCCGACAAACCGCTGGTTTATCTCAAAAATAAAGCCCCCGAAATCAAATTGCTCGATGCGCGTTCCGAAACAGAGCCCCTGCCCACCGGCACAGTCATCTCGCGTGATTTCAAATTCAAAACGACCACGGTCACTTCCTCGGATGTTCTCCTCGAACTTCATGTTTACGACAAAACTTCGACTCAGGTTCTGCTCGAAAGAATCGCCTTCAAAACATCCAAATCCACCGATGTATCGGATGCCAGTGTCGCCCCGGCCTCTGGTACAATGCGCCTGAAACAGGCATCCGCCCTTCACGTTTCCCCGCTCAAAACCTCCAACTCACTCACGGATTTGCCCGAAGACACCGTCGTTTCGGTCGATGCAAGTTCCGGCGGCTATTATCATATCACGGCAGGACCGGTCATGGGCTGGATCGAGGCAACGGATCTCGAACCCTCATCGAAACAGGTTTCCAGCATTGCCCCCAAAACGATCGCAACGATTCCACGCATTACCCTCGCAGATCTCCCGCACGTCACCGACAAGGACACCATCACCGTCGAAGCCGATGTTACGGCATTCGCACCGCTCATGGATTATTACGTCTATAATTCATACGACATCGATCACACCTATACCTATCAGAAAGTGGCCTACGGTGCATTGAGCGAGGATTCCGGACACATCAAGACCGAAATTCCACTGACCAAAGGCATGAATACCATTCGAATGTACGTCCGCGATCAGAACAAGAGCGAAGCGCGCGTCAGCATCATGGTGTTTAAAAAATAAAATCAGCAACGCCCCGCAGGGGGCGCGTCTCCCTGGGACAGAGCCGATAGTAAATGAAATTCAAAATACACTCCGATTATGCCCCCTGCGGTGATCAGCCCGAAGCCATTCAGAAGCTCGTCGATGGCCTGAATAATGGCCAGCGCGCGCAGACCCTGCTCGGAATCACGGGAAGCGGCAAGACATTCACGATTGCCTCCGTCATTGAGCGCGTGCAGCGGCCCACGCTCATCCTGGCCCCCAACAAAACCCTGGCAGGCCAGCTGTTTACCGAATTCAAAGCGCTGTTTCCCGAAAATGCCGTCGAATACTTCGTCAGTTATTACGACTACTACCAGCCCGAAGCCTACATCCCGGCGTCCGGTCTCTTCATCGAAAAGGACGCCAAAATCAACGACGACATTGAACGCATGCGTCTTTCGGCTACCCACAGTCTTCTGACGCGCAACGACGTCATCATCGTCGCGAGCGTTTCGTGCATCTACGGTCTGGGCACAGCGGATTCCTACATGAGCATGCGCGCGAGCCTTCAGGTCGGCGAAGAGATTGCCCGCGATGATTTTCTGCGAAAACTGACGCGCATACAATACCAGCGCAACCAGTACGACCTGGAGCGAGCCACGTTTCGCGTCCGCGGTGACACGGTCGAAGTCTTTCCGGCCTACGAAAGTGAACGCGCCTTCCGGATCTGCTTTTTTGGAGACGAAGTCGAAGCCATATACGAAATCGATCCGGTTCGGGGCTGCGTCGAGGCCGAAGTCGACAAACTTACGATATTTCCTGCCAGTCACTACGTCGTCACCGACGAAATGCGCCAAAAGGCGCTCATGTCGATCAAGGCCGAACTCAACGAAGTCATCGATAAATTCCGCGCCGAACACAAACTCGTCGAATGCCAGCGCATCGAAGAACGCACGAACGAGGACATCGCCAATATTGCCGCCCTTGGCTATTGCTCCGGCATCGAAAACTACTCGCGCCACCTGACCGGACGCGCTCCCGGCGAAGCCCCGCCCTGCCTGATCAGCTACTTTCCCGATGATTTTATCGTCGTCATCGACGAAAGCCACGTCAGCATTCCCCAGTTTCGCGGCATGTACCGCGGCGATCAGTCCCGCAAGCAGACCCTCGTCAACTATGGATTCCGGCTTCCCTCAGCACTCGACAACCGGCCGCTGAATTTCGATGAATTCCACAGCATGCTCAAGCAGGTCATCTATGTTTCGGCCACGCCAGGCGACTACGAAATCGAGGAATCACAAGGCGAAATCATCGAGCAACTCATCCGTCCCACGGGCTTGCTCGATCCGATCATCGACGTCCGTCCCGCCGTCGGTCAGGTCGACGACGCCGTCAGTGAAATCAAACCCGTCGTCGAAAGCGGAGCCCGCGTTCTGGTCACGACGCTGACAAAAAAAATGGCCGAAGATCTGACCCAATATCTCAACGAAACCGGCGTGCGTGCCCGCTATCTGCATTCCGACATCGACACGCTCGAACGCGCAGCCCTCCTGCGCGATCTGCGCCTCGGCCAGTTCGACGTCCTCGTCGGCATCAACCTTTTGCGCGAAGGTCTCGATCTGCCCGAAGTCCAGCTGGTATGCATTCTCGACGCCGACAAGGAAGGCTTCCTGCGATCCCACCGTTCCCTGATTCAGACCATCGGCCGCGCCTCCCGCAATGCCGGCGGCCGCGTCGTCCTCTACGCCGATACCATGACGGATTCACTCAAAAGCGCCATCGGTGAAACGCGCCGGCGCCGCGCCATTCAGGAAGCATTCAACACCGAGCACCACATCACGCCCAAAACGATTATCAAAAGCATTCAGGACATCGAGGAACACATTCCCGACCGCAAAGTCGACGAGGACAAGGCTGCCGATGAACGCATAAATACTGCGGATATTCCGCGCCGAATCGAACAGCTCACTGACGAGATGAAAAAAGCCGCTCAACAGCTCGATTTCGAAACTGCCGCTCTTCTGCGCGATCGCATTTCCGTGCTTCGTCATCGTCTGGGATAACTCGCTATTTCAATTTGTTTCCGGCCCCCGGCCGAAAACAAATTAAAATACGCTCGCTGATTGCCGCTAACTGCGTTACGCGGCAATTTCTTTTGGATTTGATGTTCCCAACTCCCAACTATGGTGCATTCTCCGGCCAGTCATGCTTCGGATAACGGCCCCGCAGCTGCTTGCGCACCTCCCTGTAGCCCGTGCTCCAGAAGCTCTCCAGATCCTGCGTCACCTGGGCCGGACGGCCATTGGGCGCACACAGGTGAATCATCACCATGACCTTGCCGCCGCCCACTCTGGGCAAATGATACGTCCCAAAGGCTTTCTGTATTCTAACCCGAATCACCGGCGGCGAAAGCGTATAATCCACGGGCGTTTCGTAACCATTTTCGAGCTGCACGGTCTCCGGGGCAAGACGCCTGAGGGCAGCCGCATTCTCTCCCGAAAGTGACTGCTTCGCCCACTGCGTCAGATCAATCGCACGAAGATCCGCAAAAGAATGCGCATGCCGAACTAACCTGGGCAATACCGAAGCCCCCCAGTCCACATCAAAAACCGGTATCTCCAGTGATGGCATGACCTGTCTGACGAAAGCCAGACGCGCCGCAAACTGTTTCCAGGCATCCGACTCGAAATTGAGTACCTTCGAAGGCGTCTGCATCGCGGCGTCGAGCAGTGTCTTTCGGCTGAGTTCCTCATATTCATCGCCATGCAGAAAGGTTTCGCGAAGCGTAAAGATGTCAAAATGCACCGCATTGGCAATCACGACGCGATCCTTGTCGGGTTCATAGCGAGCTGTCATTCCCTCCTGCCACGGAATCCATCTGGCATCGATCTCCAGAGCCTTGATAACCGTATTCGATGCGCGCTCAACCCCTTTGACCAAATCGAGATCTGCACAAATAAAGAACTTTGCATCCTTAAGTGTCTGCGCCTCTTTGATGACGACGCCCCGGTTTCCCGACATACAGGCATAAATGGGCAGAACGTTGCGCCTGGGATCCGATTCGGCGAGTTTTTCTTTGGCCGGTCTGGGCTGAGCCAGTCTGTCAGGATAAGCGGCGAGCATGGCCCGCGCAAGCGATTCGCGCGAAGCCCCAGGAGAATCAAAAGACAGTCCGGAACGCTGCTGTCTTTTTTTGCAGCTATCGGCATCATCGAACATTTCACAGGCAGAATTCCAAATATCTTCGGCCAGATTGCGAATCCAGGTGCACTCCGGGGAACGGATATTCCGGCGCAGTTTAAGGAAATCTTCGTACAAATCAGGCCCTGGCCAGCGTTCACGCTGGGCGCGCCGATACGGAGCTTCCGAAAGATAGGCCGCCAGCAAAGCAACATCCCCCGGACAATGGTATTCTCTGGCCGCAATAAGCCAGCGCGCCAGGCGCGGTTCTATCGGAAGATGCACCATCTGGCGACCAAGATCCGTCAGTCCATCCTCGCTTATCGCCCCCAGTTTAGTGAGCAGATTTCTGGCATCCCGAAAACGCCCCGAAGCCGGAGCCGAAAGCAGGGGCAATTGTTCCGGTGTCTCGAGGTTCCAGGCAATCATCTGAAGATAGCTCTGGCTCAGATCGAGCCGCTCAATTTCAGGAACAATCTGACTTTCGAGCTGATTGTGGCAAAATTCATCCCACAGGCGGATGCACAATCCAGGGCCGAGACGTGCCGCGCGTCCCGCGCGCTGATCCGCAGAAGCCTTGCTGATACGCTGCGTTTCCAGACGCGAAAGGCCCGAAACCGAATCGAAAAATTTGCGCTTTGCCAGCCCGGAATCAATGACAGCACCAATTCCCGGTATCGTCAGGGAGCTTTCGGCAACATTCGTCGAAAAAATCAAACGACGCCTGCCGCCGGCAGGCTGCAGAATTCTTCGCTGTTCATTCAGGGACAATGAAGCATGACAGGCAAGACAATCATACTGTTCGCCGAATCGTGCACCGGCCATGGATATTGCCGCCTGAATATCCCCAAGTCCCGGCAGGAACACCAGTATGTCGCCGGTTGTTTCGCGAATCGCCGTATCGCAGGCATCCATGAGCATCGTACCATATTCCGAAAAACGAGCCGGCGGCGTCGATGACGAATATCGGATTTCGAGCGGAAAAATCGGCGCATCGATGTCAAATACCTCGCAATCCTCAAGATACCGGGAAATACCTTCGGCTTCCAGCGTCGCACTCATCACGATGATGCGCAGATCCCCACGCACTTCGTGCTGAAGATAGCGACACATCGCCAGCGAAATATCGGCATCCAGCGATCTTTCATGGAATTCATCAAAGATGACGCAAGATACATCTTCCAGAAACGGATCTGCGCACAGATACTGAAGCAGCATGCCAGTCGTCACGAAACACAGCTGCGTCTGGCGCGATACTTTTTTTTCCATGCGGACATGATAACCCACGAATCCGCCGACCGTACTGCCGATTTCTTCGGCAATTCTCGATGCGGCAGCCACACAGGCCAGACGACGCGGTTCGACGCAGAGTACTTTTTTCGAAGCACTTTTTGCTATCGCAGGCGGAATGCGCGTCGTCTTTCCAGACCCCGGCGTCGCCGTCACAACAAGATTGACTGATGCTGATCCCACGATCTGCGGCAGCCATGAATCAATCGGTAAATTTATTAATGGATTCATAATCCAAACTATTTCATAATCATCCCTGTTATTTGCAAACACTTCACCCCCGAAGTCTATTTTACCAAAAGGATTCTTTATTATGAGAGTAAAAATCTGTCCGGAATGCAAAGATATTATTCAAGAGGGTTCACTCAGGGGAACGCATTCCTGGTGTTCTGCCTGCGCAAAGCGACAAAATGCATCCGATCTCGTAGAATGGGATACAGAACAGATCCCGACAAATTCGCAAGGAACACAACAATATCAGCGAGATATGCCAATGCAGCGATCGCAGATTCGTAGTCTGAACGAACTTGCATTGCCGTTTGGTTTTACCTGGCTTCATGAAAATGCGAGTGAAAACGCCTGGACAGCGCCCAGCAGAGATACGCTCGTGTACAAAAAAAAGGGGTTTCCTTTTGCGCTGCTCTTCGGCGGAATATGGGCGTTCGTAGGCATCTTTATGCTAATTATTTTCGTATCGATTTATCAGTCCGGAGATGTTTCATCCTTCACTATTAACGGACGTCCGGCAACATCCACATCACAAATGCTGCCTTTTCTCTTCATTCCCCTCCCCTTTGCCATCATCGGCTCGATCATACTCATTTTCGGCATCAGGCAGGTTTTGGCCAAAACATGGATTCAAATTTCACGCGATACCGTCCTCATCGAACACAGCATGAAAAGGCGAGGAAGAGGCAAAGTATTTGCCAGAGACCCACAGCAAACCAAGATCGAAGTATCCGTGTGCGGAAGTATCAATCGTCAACCAGCTTATCGTGTCCTCGTTTGGGATGCCAATCAAAAGATCACCGTTGATTCCATGCTGAATGAAACAAAAGCCAACGAAATCTCCACTCTGCTTCAGACCATCCTGTATGCAGATCTATAAAGACAGCCAGCAACAGCCCCATTCTCACAAATCCGAATATTTGTTCCCAGCACTCTTTGTTCAAAGGTACTAAACATGAAAAGATTTCTCACGTGCGTACTCCTAACCCTGTTCACCATAACTGCGGCATGTTCAAGCACCCCAAAGGAGTCTCTGACCGCTGCAGATGTCGGTACATCAGCAAATGCTTCAGATACTGAGTTTTCCCAAATTCCCGATGTCGAAAAAGCCCTCGAAATCTCCGATCAGGCTCTCCACACCTTCCGCCATCAAAGCTGGGATAAACACCGTTCCCTCTACCCCGCCAAGCTGGCAAAAAAACTTACCAATGATGCAATGAAAACGGCATGGGAACAAACCATTCCCCCACTCGGAACGTTTCAAAAGATTCTCTATCGTTACCCAATCGTTCAGAATCATCACCTTAAGGTTATCAACACTGCCTTATTCGAAAATGGCGCTGTTGCGATAAGCACCAGCTTTAATAAAAAGGGAAAGCTGGAGGGATTTTTTTTCGTTAATGGTGTAAAAACAGAATCCTTGGCATCATGTCCCAAAGACTGTACATCCGAAATCATCAATCTCGCCGATGCCTTCCGAAATGGCGACTGGACGAAGTTCAATGCGCTGTACGATACGCCCTGGGATGAACAAAAGCTCAATCAGTGGCGCAATGATGTTCTCCCCATCGGGCGTCTCATTTCACTCATCAATGCCACCGAAGGCGAAAAGCCAAACGAGTTCATCTATCATGCGCTCCACGAAAAAGGTACGCTCAAACTGAGTGTGGAATTTTTGGAAAACGGAAAAGCCAAATCATTTCACTATGATACCAAACTTAGT
>JAFRYG010000052.1 GCA_017441205.1 Pseudomonadota bacterium | reverse complement strand
TGTGGGGGAGCTGACTCCCCCACACCCCCTGAAATGCGCAGCATTTCTTTTGGGGTTGGGTGTCGTTTGGGTTTGCGGACTGGGGACTCTGCTTTTGGTTGGCTTTGCTGTTTTCTTTTTTTTGTGTGGGGGAGCTGACTCCCCCACACCCCCTGAAATGCTGCGCATTTCTTTTGGGGTTGTTTTGGTTTGCTGCTGACTATTGGCGTTTCTGCATATTCCCGATGACGATCGTACTTTTACCGCCGGATTTGGTGATTTCTTCCATTGGAATGCCAAGTTCCCGGTGCAGGATCTCCATGACACGATGCATGCAGAATCCGGATTGGCAGCGTCCCATTCCCGCCCTCGTGCGGCGTTTGACGCCATCGAGACTGCGTGCGCCCAGCGGACGATGAATGGCATCGAGGATCTCTCCCTCCGTTATCGATTCACAGCGACAAATGATCGTCCCATAAGCCAGATTCTGTTTAATCAGCTGATTGTGTTCTTCGGGCGTCAAATCAGCCGTTGCCGCGATATCCTTTCGCGTCGCAATCCAGCTCGATTTCGGCACGAGACTGAATTTTTCGCTCAGCAAATCCGCAACATGCTTTCCAATGGCAGGAGCCGCCGAAAGGCCAGGGGATTCTACTCCGGCACAATCGATAAAATTCGGGGCATCCTCCGGCTCACCGATAATAAAATCACTCCCGTCCTCGTGCGCACGCAATCCCGAAAACGATGTAATAATCTGGCGCAGGGGAATATTCGAAACACAGGAACCGGATCCGGAAGTGACTCTTTCGAGCCCCTCACGCGTCGTGGATGTATTCTCAGCATCCTGAATATCTTCTGCCGTCGGTCCGATGAGCAGATTGCCATGAATTGTCGGCGTAACCAGAATGCCCTTGCCCATCTTTGTCGGCTGAGGAAAAATCGTACAATGCACATGATTACCGGCATTTTTATCCAGCAGACAATACTCCCCTCGCCGCGGCGTAATATGTATTTTTTGCGCACTGACCTGGTTGTGGAATTCGGCAGAATGCACACCTGCCGCATTGATGACACTGCGCGCAGTTATCTGCTCACTTGCTGTCTGAACCGTATATGAACCATCATCATTGCGGCGAATACTCTGAACTGGCGAATTGAATCCAAAATCGACACCATTGGTAAAGGCATTTTCGGCCATGGCAATTGTGAGCTTGAACGGACATATAATGCCGCTGTCGGGGGCATACAGTGCTGCAATCGCATTGTCTGAAATATTGGGTTCGAGTTTTTTCAATTCATCCCGTTCCAGAATCCGCAGATTCTGCACGCCATTTATTCTGCCGCGTTCCAGCAGTTCATCGAGACCGGGGCGCAGAGATCTGTCTACACAGACGACGAGAGCACCATTGCGTTTGAATGGCACATCCAGATCCTGCGTGATCTGAGGCATCATGCGACTGCCCATCACATTGAATCGCGCCTTGGCAGACCCCGGCATTGCATCGAATCCGGCATGTACAATTCCGGAATTGGCTTTGGAGGTTCCCGCGCATACGTCCTCGCTGGCTTCCAGCACACATACATCACATTGAAATTTTGACAATTCCCGCGCAACAGCACAGCCAATGACACCGGCCCCGATAATCACAACATCCTTCATTACGACTCCTTATCCACAAATGCCACTACTTCCGACACGACCGGCATGATGCCACGACAATCTGATGTGCGCAATTACCAAATTACCCCTTTGGGCACATCCGTATCTTTGTACTTCCAATAAATACAAACATGATACAAACATTAAGGACATATACGTCCATAGCCTGGAGCCTGGAGCTTTTAGAAATAAATGACCTGATAACGGGAAGCGGCCGGATTCCTGGATGTTAGTGAATAGTGATTGGAACTTGGTGCCTGGAGCTTTTGGATAGCTTATTGCTTATTGCTTTTAGAAGTGAATGCATTATCCATTTTCAGGCAAGAACCTTTGTAATTGCCTAACATCCTACTCACCCTCACAACTCACCCTCACAACTCAC
>JAFRYG010000051.1 GCA_017441205.1 Pseudomonadota bacterium | reverse complement strand
TCCGCAGGTATCCGGGCATGCTTCGGCACACTTGCATACGCCCTTCTCATCACATGAAGTCAGGCAGGTCTCCGGACATTTGCACGAACCGTCTTCATTGCATCCATTAGTGCATTCTTCAGAACAGATGATTTTGCATGACCCGTCTTCGTTGCATCCATTAGTGCATTCTTCAGAACAGACGATTTTGCATGACCCGTTTTCGTTGCATCCATTAGTGCATTCTTCGGGGCATGTTTCCTTGCATGAGCCATCGTCATTACATCCATTAGTGCATTCTTCTGGGCATGTTTCCCTGCATGAGCCGTCTTCATTGCATCCGTTTTTGCATTCTTCGGGGCATGTTTCCTTGCATGAGCCGTCTTCATTGCATCCGTTTTTGCATTCTTCGGGACAGATATTCTTGCATGAGCCGTCTTCATTGCATCCGTTTTTGCATTCTTCGGGACAGATATTCTTGCATGAGCCGTCTTCATTGCATCCGTTTTTGCATTCTTTTGGACAAGCATCCTTCGGACATTTTCCGTTGCTGTCGCAAGAGTCCGGGCATGCGTCCGGGCATGATTTTCTGCATTGTTCCAATTCGTCTGAACTGCAGTTGGTTTCAGTTTCACAGTCACATGATTGTGTCTCTGTTTTGGTGTCGTCATCAGAACCAGAGCCGGAATCGTCTGAACAGGCAAATGTCCAAATGAGTGCTGAAGCCAGGATGCATAAGGTTAGTTCTCGTTTCATTTCGTGATCCTTGTTCGATTAAAAATAGTATTTACATTTAATATTTCACGAAGGGGAGGGATAAGTCCATCAAAACAGTTTGCGCGGCGTATGAAATAGCCGCGCACGGCGAGGCGTATTGAGCGAAAGCGAAATAGCCGCCGCAGAGAAGGCATTGGCTATTGTCACTTGTTCAGTTCCGAAAGAGGGAATGGCGATCAGAACCACAATTCCGTATATTTATATGTATTGAGATCTTCCTTGACTGTTTCAGGATTTTTGGTATGTGCGTAATTATATACGCGATCCATTTTGATTAACCTGACATCTTTGTATGAGCATTTATTACTACTGACTTTTTGTGTTGATTTCCAGGAGTTTTTCAGTTCATCGATGGTATAGGCTGCAAGATGATTGCCGTTCACATGAATGGCTTCCGAAACATATACTTTATTGATCTTTTTACCTGATCTTGAAATCCCGAGTATCATTGCGACATGTCCGCCGCCGCCTTCATAACAGTTGTTGCCGTCGATCTGGCATTTTCCATTGCTGACATTGCATGTATGTGTACCATACCATAACAAATCTCCGGCTTTGATATCACTGTTGACCGTCAAACTGCTTACTTCTACAAAATCTTCATCTTTGAGCATATTCATTTTTGCAAAAGCATTTTCATGTTTCGATTTGGGGTTGGCAATGGTGGTCTTTACGCCTTCTTTTACCTTGTAAGTATCTGTATCCTTTTGTTCTTCACCGAAGAATTGACGGCAGCGGAAATTTCTAACGTAATTGCCTTTGGTGTCCTGGCAATTTCCGTTTTTTCCAAATATAATAGTAGGCCAGTTTCCAAGATAGAAACGTCCGCTTCTCAAGGCCCAGCTTACATATCCGGAACAGCACAGACCATTGTAGGGATAGGGAACTGCTTTATCGCCTTTCATAATTGGTTTGCCATCTTTTGGTGGAACGGAACATCCCCAGGGCACGACTGTATTCATATTTGTTCCGCCCAGAACAACTTCGTTTTCCGTAAATTTCGTAAAGCTGTTATAAGCTTTTTTCATGAGATTGAGGCCAAATACACGATACTTTTTCTTGGCTTCATCTGCTGTTTCATCCTTGATGTTCTTATTGTTGGCCCAGGTAAAATTGGCAACTGTAGGCACGGCCAGTTTGCCGGTGTTACCCTTTAAAGTTGTGTCACTAATCAGATGGGCGCTGGCGTATGGAATATCCTTGGGAAACTGTACAACCAGAAAACGCGCTGCGGCTACGACACTTGCACGCGTTCCGTAGTAATCCCCTTTATCATTTTTATACATGGCTGGTTTGACGAAATCATTGAACATATCATACGTCAGCACATGTGCCGTGTGGTCATCATAATAACCGCATCCCATCTCACCTTTTGTGTATTGAATGACAGTGGATTTATTTTTATATTTACCCTGCGATTCATTGATACATTTTGCAGTATCGTCGTTGTTGGCGCATTTATTGAGCTGATGTCCCGGTGTGACAAAATCTTTAATATTCTGTTTTAGCTTTGTAAGTGTAAATCCTCGCGCGGGCAGATAAGGCTTTAATTCAACGGTCGCGGATGCAGACAGTCCGCTGCTGTGTTTTGCTGTGACTTTTAAAGTCCTGGCATAATCCAGATGGTCTTTTTTTGTATCTGATGTATTCAAAACGACATTGCTCTGGAGCGTAATGGTATGTTTATTCATATCATAATTGGCATTTACGAGGCGCTCCCAGTTTATATTATCTGTCGTATTTTCAATTTCCCAATAGACGATTTTATCCTTGGCGTCTTTGTCCAGGGTCGCCTGAATCGTCACTGCTTCGCCATACAACAGCAATGATGCTTTTTTTGTATCCAGCGTCAGCGATTTGGGTTTGTCGCTGTCTGAACCGTTAATGGTATGATGACTTATTTTTATATTTACGGCATCAAGCTTATTGAAGTGTTCATCCTTACTCTCGGTGGGACCTACTTTAATGGTGTATGTAACCACAGGTTCTTCCAGAATTTCTTTTGTTCCTGCGATCATCACCTGCTGTGGACTGTTCCAGTTATCCGATGTAAATATAACTTTATCCGTCGATAATGTACCGGCTTTTGTATTCTGATTCACGAGCGGGATGATGACATCTTTTGATGGTGCCTGATTCAAAGTCAGATTGAAGCTGACCGTGCTTCCTGTAACTGTACTCAGCCCTTCGGATGGCGTCACATTAAAGGCGTACGGCAGTACCGGCGTGTCTTCATCGCCTGTTCCCGGCGTAACCTCAGGCGGAATTTCATCAAAAGGTTTGCATGTTCCTTCGACGCATTCCTCTTCGTCTCCGCATTGGGGATTGCAAACTTTCGGTTCATTCTTCGGTTTGCATGTTCCTTCGATGCATTCCTCATCGTCTTTGCATTGGGGATCGCAGGTTTTCTGTTCATCCTTCGGTTTGCATGTCCCTTCGACGCATTCCTCATCGTCTTTGCATTCGGGATTGCAAACTTTCGGTTCATCCTTCGGTTTGCATGTCCCTTCGACGCATTCTTCATCGTCTTTGCATTCGGGATCGCAGGTTTTCGGATCATCCTTCGGTTTGCATGTTCCTTCGATGCATTCTTCATCGTCTTTGCATTCAGGATTGCAAACATTATCGTCCTGATTCTGCTTTGGCTGGCATTGTCCTTCGACGCATTCCTGATCGGCATTACATGCGGGATTGCAAGCTTTGTCGTCCTGCGTTTGTTTTGGTTTGCATGTTCCTTCGATGCATTCCTCATTCTCACCGCATTCAGGAACGCAGGTCTTATTGTCCTGATTCTGCTTTGGCTGGCATTGTCCTTCGACGCATTCCTGATCGCCGGTGCATTCGGGACTGCATTGCGGGGTATCTGAAGCGGAATCGTCTGTGTCGTCGCATGCATTGATGCCGAAGAGGGCGAGTGTGCTGATAAAGAGCCAGGTCGGGAAATGATTGCGGTTTTTCATGGGGGCCTCTGTGAGTTATGGAAAAAATCCAATATTGTTTTGATCTATATTGTTAATGGTGAGTGTCCTATTTGAAATAGCGTCTTATGTCTATTTTGTTGAATTCCTCATTATACATTTCTGTGTATTTGTAACAATTGCCATTGAGTTTATTAACATTGTCAGGACAATCGCTTTTTGTGTCTTTATCATATTCAATCTCTTCGTTATGTTCGTTTGAATAATAATTGTAAACATTGTCCATTTTAATGAGAAACATCGCACTGGATGTCGTAGTCACCCAGACCGATTCTTTCACGAATTCAGGTATTGTCCATTTCCTCAGTTTATTTCCGTTTGAACCAACCGCTTCGCCGACTTCAATTTCGATGACATTTTTGTTTTTATCGCGTTTTAAACCGATGATCATCGCAATATGACCATTGTTATATAAATCCTTATATTTTAAATTTTTATCGTTTAAATCTTCTTTTATTATCTTAACGAATTCGCTCTTAATGTATCCGCCTTTCCACAAAAGATCGCCGGCTTTGGCTTTGTTAAATATCTTCTGAATCTTGGATTCACAATCGCTGCAATTTGTTTTGGATTTACAGCTGCAGTTCAGTTGTACAAAATCTGAATCTTTCAATCTGCTTAACTTATCAAATGCAGATGTCAGTTCGTTGTATTTGTTCGAAGCAGATTTAGACCACAGCTTTACTTCCTCTTTTTTGTCATTTTTAGCTGTTAAGGGGGTGATATCCTTTAGTTGCTGGTTTACGTGCGTTGCGCATTTGTAGTTTCTATATATTTTCCCATTTTTTATACAGGAACCGTTTCGCGCAAACATTTTGGTCGACCAGTCGCCGAGATTCAGACGGCCATTTTTTAAGGCCCAGGTTACGAATCCGGAGCATTCCAGACCATTGAATTTATAGGTACCGTTGCGTTTCTTTTTCTCACTTTCTTTAAGATTCGCGTATGGGATCGAGCTGTCATAAGCGCCCCAGGGAATGGCTGTATCACGAATGCTGTTGCGCGAGAGCGAGGCATTGTAGTCATTTTTGGTCAAATTGAGGCCAAAGACCTGCGCATCTGATTGTTTTTTAAGCGCAGTTCCGTCCATGGCCCAATGAGCCCAGATATAATGCCCGCGTCCTGCCTTGACATGATTCGTACCTCCCTGGACATAGGGAATGTCGTAGGGGAATTGCAGAATGAGAAAACGTGCTGCCGCAACGACGCTTGCACGCGTGCCATAATATTTTGTGCCGTCCTTCGTTTTTCGTTTAAGCATCCTGGGGCGTATGTATTTGCTGTACATATCTGCATCAAATATGGCCGTCTCCTCTTCATTGAAAGATGTTACACAGAAATTATTGCCTTTGCCGCAAAGGTTTCCCTCTTTATTATCGTTGGCAGCTTCGTATTGTTTGACTGTCATAAACGGACCAGGGGCAACACCATTTCTGTATACGAATGTTGTGTTCGGCAATTTTATAAAATAATCCATTCCAAAATAGGGTTTGAGGTTCAGAGTGAGTTCTGCTGAATTCTTCTGAGCATCGACGACTTTTAGCTCTTTTGTTTTGGGCTTTCTCGACAGACCTATAAAAGTGACCTTTTCGGTCTTATTATTATCATCATAGACTATACAGGGCTTGATGGTTTTGGAAAACTTTTTGTCCGAGGTCATACAGATAATGTCGGAAAGGTTTTTATCAGCTGCGATGCCATCGAGAGTCCAGGTCAGTTTTTTAGTCGTCGTTTTTGTCGCAGTCACGATTCTCTTGGAACTCAGATAAACATCCAGAGATTTTTTACCGTCATTGAGTGAAACTTTTGGGGTTTTACACGAGCCCTCAAGACAGATCTGACCGGAAGGGCAGGTTTTGCCTTCACATGGATCTTTCAATACACATTTATTGTTTTGGCAAATTTGAGTGTCTTTGCACGACTCGCTGCCACACAAACAGGCACCGTTGACACATGTCTCACCAGCCAGGCAATTATCGCAGGAGTCTTCCTTAATGGCCTCACAGGTACCCTCATTGCAGATTTCATTATTCTTGCATTCTGGAACACAGGAAATTTCGGGGGTATCGGGTTGGCACTCTCCGTCAATGCAAATCATGTCATCGGTACATGCAGGATTGCATATGTCAGTTGATGTGTCGTCATCGTTATTCTGACATGAACCATCGACGCAATGCTGATGACTTTCACAAACATCATCGCCGCATTTGCAGATGCCTTCTGTACATGTTTCACCTTCGCTGCATTCCGGTTCACAGTTTCCCTCATTTTGTCTTGGTTCGCATTCACCTTCGATGCATTCTTCATTTTCGCTGCATTCCGGATTACATGCGCTATCATCCTGATTCTGTTTCGGTTTGCATTCTCCGCTGACGCATTCCTCGTTCTCACCGCATTCAGGACTGCAGGCTTTATCCTCGGGCTTGGGTTTGCATTCTCCGTTGTCGCATTCCTCATTCTCACCGCATTCGGGAACGCAGGTTTTATCTTCGGGCTTGGGTTTGCATTCTCCGTTGATGCATTCCTCATTCTCACCGCATTCAGGACTGCAGGCTTTATCCTCGGGCTTGGGTTTGCATTCTCCGTTGACGCATTCCTCTTGATCACTGCATGCGGGATCGCAAACTTTATTATCCTGCGTCTGTTTTGGTTTGCATTCTCCGCTGACGCATTCCTCGTTCTCACCGCATTCGGGAACGCAGGTCTTATCGTCCTGATTTTGCTTTGGCTGGCACTGTCCTTCGACGCATTCCTGATCGCCGGTGCATGCCGGATCGCATAATGCTGCGTTCGTACTTGAGCCTGATTCATCGTCGCATGCATTGAGGCCGAAAACGGCGAGTATAGTGATAAAGAGCCAGGTCGGGAAATGATTGCGGTTTTTCATGGAATGCCTCATGTGTCAGGGGAAGGATGATTTGGGGTATGGTTTTTACTGGAATGCGTTGCAGAATCCTCTTTCTGAGGAACGGAACCAATGGGGATCATGTTCTTCACTTTGAATGGATATCATAGCCTAATGTGGCTGAGAATGCTCGTTATTTTGTAGAATTTGCATTGGGTCGGTCCGGGGGATTCTGCTTTCCTGTTTTACGTGAGCAAGGAAAAGTCGTTTGTGAATCACGCATTCCCGGAGGTATGTGTCAGGCAGCTCTCCCCCCTCGCAAGCGTTCACCCGTTAATCGTCAAATCTGTGAAATCACGGTGGAGAGTGGGAATAATGGGTGTCAGCGTACCCATATCATGCCTGCGTCAAGCTCATTGCATGTTCTGTCGCTGTATATGCTGATATACGGCGACTCATTTTTTGTCAGCACCACATCTTTTTAAGCCGTCATTATCGGATAGACCGGCGGTTCCTGATTCACAGGAACGATTGGATGTTGTGCTGACTCATCCTCAGGGCATACTTCGTTCCCGCAGTATGCCTGTTTTTAAATCTTATCCCTTATTTGTTTTGCATACGCCGTTGATGCATTCCTGATCGGCAGCGCATACCTGATCACATGATGAGTTATTGGAATTGTCTGCATCATCGCATGCATTGAGCCCGCAAACGGCGAGTGTACTGATGAAGAGCCATGTTGAGAAGTGATTGTGTTTCATGGATTGCCTCACTTCGTTAAGGTAAAAACTGATGTATAATTTAAGCCTGAATGTTTTCAGGAACCTGTTTTGGGGAACAAAATTCATGGGAGAACAGTTCTGATATTCCGAAAAAAACTTTTTAGCGGAATTCAGATGAAAGTGCCCGCTTTTTGTAAAAAAAAATATACCTCTGAAATTCCGGGGAAAATGCGGTTGCACTATCGCCTTATTTTGTGAGCTGTCATGGAGCCTGGAGTTTGAATTTCCATCCTCAAAGCTCAAAAGCTGGCGTCAACACTATATTGCCTCCCCTTGCGGGGAGGCATCATAATCATTTGGCATATTGATTAGTAATTGAGCCAAATTACCGGACGTACGCCATTGCTATTGAGTAACCTGCTAGGATAAGACTGACCACACCATTTCTCGTTGTAGGTATCGTTGCCCTCGATCCCCCCCATAATCATATGGCCGATCATGGCATAGTAACCACTATCAGAATACTCGACCGTTCTTGTCCACCAGTTGCCTCGACCTTCATCTACACAATTACTCTTCGCGCAATAAGATTGACACGCATATTTTCCTGTCCCCCCAAGAGCTTCTCCCTCAGCCTTAGTCAACAAACTCACTTTATCGCCAGAACTCCCCCGGAGTCTCGTTTGCTCCTCACTGGTAAATGCATCCAGGATAAAATTGTCCGATTGATAGGAACCAGTGCCATTGAGCCATGCCCTCAAAGTACTGCCCGACCAGTAACTGGATTCATTATTACTGAAAGGCTTGTTGGTGAGTACATTCACAGAAATGAGCTTGAAATATCGGCCGGACGTGTTTTTCTCAAGAATATACCACTCGATGGGTTTACCATTATAATTTCCAAACACCAGCGTTTGGCCAGCTTTTTTGTTTTCGTAGTTGATATTAACCTCTCTGAACCACCCGGTTTGCGGCACTGCGGAATAATCGGTACCGTAGATGGGAATCGGCGTTCCCCAGCCTTCTTCGACGCCCTGGCATGTGAACCATGTTTCGCTCGTTTTGAGCTTAAACTCGAAGGAACATTGATAAGTACCTTCGGGGAATTTACCTGCGGTCGCCATAAATTCGACGTTCGGACTCACATTGGCACCGGTATTTTGAGTGGCATTGATCGTATAGTAGTTCGTCGTCGTGCCCGATTGATTCATGCAGACCAGGCGGCCTTCATAATCACTCACGGGCTTGCCGTTGGTATTCAGGCGGCCATAGGCATACATCGAATTGCTGTCATAAGCCTGGAAGTTGCAAGCCAAAACCTCGCGATCGCATGTATTGGTGCCCTTGGTATAACCGCCGTCGCAGGTAAAGTCGCAGACGCCCGCGCCGCTGCATGTCGTCGTCGCATGCTCAACTGATGGACATGGCGAGCGGTCGTAGGCATTGCCCTCCGAATTGCAGGTCAGGAAATCGGTGCCGTCGCATTTCTTTTCGCCGGGGGTGCAGCTCACGGCCTGGCAGGCCGTGCCTGTGCTGTCCTTTTCATAACCATCGTTACAAACAAAGTCGCACTCATTGCCATTGCAGGATGCTGTGGCATTGTCCGGTGTTGGACAGTTGCTGGTCGTCGTCTCGGTACCATAGGCATTGCAAATCGTCTGGACGCCTCCGCTGCACGTTACCGAATTGGCAGTACAAGTCGCAGGCAGACATTGATCACCGGCAGTATTCGGGTAAAATCCTTCGCTGCACTGATAGCTGCAATTGACCCGATCGTTTTCATCATCCCAGCTGGCGGTAACTGTGGCATTCTCCCTGGCTGTGCAGGTATATGTATTGATATATTCGGTACCATCGTCATTGCACAGTTGGCAGGTATCGCCCGAGCATTCCCATTGATCCGGCTCACAGATCGAGATAGTGGGATCGCATTTCTTTGTCGTGGTGTTGTATTCGTGGTTCGCATCGCATGTCACGACACAATCACCGGCCTGACACAGGTTTGTACCGTGTGCAATGACATCACAATACTCAATTGTTTCAGAATCGAAATTCCCGCCATCGCCGCAAAGTCCATAAGCATTCGACGAAGCACAACCGATATCGCCATAGTTTACTGCGGATCCGCTCACAGCATCGACACAGTGAACCGCGATGCATTCTGCCGCGTCCACATTCCATTGATAGCCTCCAGCGCAGGCATAACTGCAGGTGACCGAATTATCGGTATTGCAAATGGCTGTGACTGTTGCATGGCTCTTGGCTTCGCATTCGGAGATGATTATTTCACTGCCGTCGGCCGCACAGCGCGTGTAATACTGGTCTGAGCACTCCAACAGTTTGTTGGGCTCACAGACATTCACTTCGCATTTGCCATCTTTAACGTGATAGCCTTCCTGGCAGGCAGTTGCTTCACAATCGCCTTTGCCAACGCATTTCACTCCGGTAGCTTTATCGACGGTGCACAGCATTTCATCAATCATGCTGCCATTTTGGCATTCTGCCAACTGGGTGGCTGTTTTGCATCCCAATTCGCCATGCGCGAGTTCTGTGTGATTGTAATCGGTGCATCCCACAGGTTCTTTGCAGCCATTTGTCGCTGTATCGCATCCCCAGTCGCAATCGACATATTCAGAGCTATCGGTGCTCCAGATTCCCAAATGACAGGTACTCCAGCGATTGTTCGTCTGACATCCGTCACCGCCATTTGCAATGGTCTTTCCCGCATAATCCGTGCAGGATTTGGGCGAACATGTTCCACCGACGAGGTCATAGCCATCATCACAGGCTATTGAACAAGTGCCTTCGCCGCTGCAGCTCGCGGTACCATGTGCATCGGTCGGACAATCCTGGACTGCACCGTAACTCAGGCCTTCACTGTCACAGACTTTGTATTGATTTGCGCCTTCGCAAATCTTCGATCCCGGTTCACAAAGCTGTACTGCATATTCGCGGTACCAGTCATTCGACGGAATGACAGAGTAATCATCGCCCGAAATGAGAATCGGCGTTCCCCAATCCCCACCTGTATAAGAAATGCCTTTGCACGAATACCACGTATCCTGCGAAACCAGTTTGAATTCGAATGTACAATCGTATTTTCCGGGGTCCACAGCGGAAATATCGGCAACTCTGAATCGATAGTTACTATCGACAGCTTCTTCGTAGGCTGCTGCTTTTATGAATCTATCATCGGGATTCGTCTTGCTGATACAAACCAGCCGGGCATCATAATCCGCATCTGAACGGCCGTATTTGGTAACATGACCAACTGCCTGATCGGTGCCGGCTTCGGGCGCATAGCCGATCCATTCGAAGTTGCAGGCTTCAATGCTGCGTTCACAGGCAGTACCGGCACTGTTCTTAACAAATCCGTCATTGCATACGAAGCTGCATTCACCGGCGTCGATGCAGATTGGAGACGCATTTTCGACTGTGGTCGTGCACGGCACTTCATCTTTCCAGGTATGGTTATAACAGGTGCCTGCATTGATATCTGTCGAACACCCTTTTGCACCATGTTCGACGGCATTGCCATCGACATCCTCACATGCCTGCGGGTCTTTGCAAGCCCCGGAAGCACAGCCAAATTCACAGGTCTTGACCTCTTCAAAGATCCCCGTATCCTTGCAGTTCAGAAGTTTCTCGCCTGCTTCATCGCAGGCATTGCTGCCAACAGAATAATTGGAGCCGCCGACTGAGCAGTAAATTGAACTGATGGTAACGCAATCGCCTTCAAAGATGACGTTATCGCCGGTACATTCGCAGTTCGTTTTATCCGGTTTGACGCTCCAGTTGCCTTCGCAGCCGGTAACTTCGCAGACATTGGCATTGCAAGCCATCGTGGCATGATCAACTGCGGTACAATGCGAATCTTCAGTACAGGCTACCTCAACCCAGCCACCTTTAGAAGCATTACAAATATAATGTTTGCCATCAGTCGGTTTGGAGTGTGTCGTCACAAGACCCGATTCTTCACATTGATAATAGGTATCACCTTCGCATTTGGTATCGGCAGAAGTACATTTTGCTTTGCATTCCGTGCCATCGAGAACGAAATTGCCCGTGCATTCGCAGGCATTCTTACCCGCTGTAACGCTCCAATTGCCTTCGCAGCTTGCGACCTCGCAGACATTGGCATTGCAAGCCATCGTGGCATGATCAACTGCGGTACAATGCGAATCTTCAGTACAGGCTACCTCAACCCAGCCACCTTTAGAAGCATTACAAATATAATGTTTGCCATCTGTCG
>JAFRYG010000050.1 GCA_017441205.1 Pseudomonadota bacterium | reverse complement strand
CCAACAACATTCATTACGAATTATGCATTATGCATTACGAATTATGCATTAACCCAATAATATTCTGTACAGATGTGTCGCGACACGTCTCTAACAACATTCATTACGAATTATGCATTATGCATTATGCATTACGAATTATGCATTAACCCAATAATATTCTGTACAGACGTGTCGCGGCACGTCTCTAACAACATTCATTACGAATTATGCATTATGCATTATGCATTACGAATTATGCATTAACCCAATAATATTCTGTACAGACGTGTCGCGACACGTCTCTAACCATAACTCAATCAAATTCATAAAACGATCCAGATCGGACTTATCACCCGGCCAACTATCTGATAAAATGCTTTCGCCCGGTTCGGATCCATGCCATGCCGGATGCGATTATTACCAAAGCTTCCCAACACGATGTTTAGCCTAAGTCCCAGACATATCATTCAGCTTCCAAGCGCAAAAGCACTTGCGGTTGCCATCAGTCCTGACGCTGCGCTGTGTGCGGCAGGGGATCGCGATGGAGTGATCCACATCATCGATACCGAATCGGGTCAGGTTCTTCGAAAACTCAGACCGCACGTAGAATTCGTCTATACACTCGCCTTCAATCCGGACAACGGTCATCTCGTTTCGGCAGGCAAAGACAAGAGTATCCGCGAATGGGACTGCAAAACCGGACAGTTCATCAAAGACTACGCCGGAATCTTCATTTCACAAGGGGCCAGAACGCTGGGCGCTCAGAGCTTTAAACCCACAACGCGAAGCCATAAAATGACGATCCTGTCGATCGCACTCGAAAAAAATGGCCTCATGGCTACCGGAAGTCAGGATACATACGTCAAATTCTGGAAAGACGGAGAACCCGTCCGAACCTACGACTGGCATAGAGGACCGGTCACGTGCGTTCGATTCCAGCCCGAAACAAATATCCTGTTCTCGGCATCCAAAGACAAGGACATCCGTTCCTGGAACGATGTCAACGGCGCGCTCATCCACAAATATACCGGACATCTGGCCGAGATCGTCGGACTCGAATTCATGAATCGGAATGATTTCGTATCCGTCGATGCTTCCGGGCAGGTCATTTCGTGGAACGTCAACTCCGAAAAACCAGTCGAAACCATCTATGACGCCCAGAACCGCATTCAGTGCGCCACTTGGATTCAGGCTGCCCAAACGCTCCTTCTGGGTTTCGAGAACGGTACCATTCAGGCACTCCAAATCAACGATCCCAATTCTAAAATCAATTCATGCTTTTCCTGCGCTCAGCACAATATCAACGTAAGATGCATTCAGGCCACGAACTCAGGTCTCGCTGCATCCTGTGACAATGCAGGAAAAGTCATTCTCTGGAATTATTCCGCATGAGGAAACAATACATGCGTCAGTTTATTTTATTTTTATTCGTCGCGGCACTTTGTATCTCCACCGGATGCAGCAAGGATAATAAATCAAATACCGCCGCTGATGCCGACAAAACCAGGCTCCAGACACAGTCCATGGACACTTTTGGACTCGATCTTGAGCAGATCGACATCAATCACGACGGCGTCATCGATCAGCGCATTTACACTAAAAATGGCGAACTCAGGTACGCTGTGCGCGACCTGAATTTCGACAATATCGAAGATATGCGCGAATTCTATGAAAATGGACAGCATGTCCGGGACGAAATCGATCTCGATTATGACGGGAACTGCGATCTCATCATCACTTATCAGAATGATGTTCCCATCAAAAAAGAATTTTCAATCGATTTCCAGAGCAGCCACTATGGTACGCAATACTATAGCTCGTCCCAGAAAACCGAAGTTCACCTCGATACCAATTCTGATGGAAACATGGACACCGTCGAATATTACCGTCCCGGTGAACAGGAACCCTACAAAACCGAAAAACAATAATACAAACCATGAGTGAAGTTTCCCGCAGCTGTTTTTATTCCATGCAGAGCGTTTTCGTCGCCTCTGATTTTCTTCAATATGCCACGCAGGCGCTGTATCAGGCTTTCGAAGTGTCGCAGGCTGCGTGCGCATCCCTGACCTGTTTTCATGCACTCGAAAAATTCCCGTCCATTATGCGGGATATTTTGTTCCCCTATGCCGCACTCGGAAGTGATGAAGTCGAAATCCTCAACGAAGTGCGCAATGGCATTCAGGATCGCGGCAATAAATACCTCGAAAAAGTCATGGAGGGAAATGCCTCCCATGTCCGGCTCAAAGTCGATTTTTCGCGCGATTCCATGGCCAAATCCATCCTCCATGCTGCCTCAGAATGCAACGCAGACCTCATGTTCTGCGGTTCCTACGGAACAAAACCGCACACCACAGGAATCATTGGAAGCATGGCTGCAACATTCGTTGCCTATACCAGAATTCCTCTCTATCTCATCAAGGATCCGACCCATCGCGGAAAGCACAAAAAAATTCTCGTTGCTTTCCTCGATCCTGAGCTTTCGCCAAAGCTCCTGGCATGGGCAGTATCTTTCGCCATGTTTTATCCGGAGTCCGATGTCGAAATTGTCACACCGGTTCCCGATCTGACCAGAGCCGATCCTTATGGAGATTATCAGGGATTCTCGCCGGCAGAACGACAGATCAAAGCTGCTACGGAACGCATCACCCAAAAGGCAAAAATTGCCGTTCAGTCCCTGAGCGTCCCGTTCGTCTATGAACAACATGCCAACGCTCTTTCGTTCCGTCAGCATGCACCTGTTATGCCCGCAGCCAGTGCAGTTCTCACTGTCGCAGACAAAATCGGCGCAGATCTCATCGTCATTCCGTCGACGCAGCCATCGCTCAATGTCGACAATACGCTGCGCGAAAATGCACGCAATATCACGGAATACGCCAATCAGAATTGCCTGATTATTCCGTCCAACTTCCTCAAATAACGGGGTTTTCTCAAAATCCCCACATCACCTGCAATGCCACTTCCGGCCGTTTTCGCTCCAGCGAAAAAATATCGCGAAAATCATCATACACGTGAAAACGGCACATCACTCCGAACCGAACCGTCCTGAGTGTTGAACGAAGTTCCACAAAAGGCTGCGCCCCAACGCCGACACCGGCCTGAACCAAAAACAGGCCGGCGCGTCCCGGGGCAAAATAACTCCGGGCGCTCAATTCAATCGCACCGGATACTATCCGCGACGCAGGATGAATGTCCACGGATCCATTCAGACCGATATTCCACAAATGCGCGGCAGTCATGCTCTGATTCCGGTAACGGTACGAAACGCGTTCATCCAGGAGGGCCATCCAGGATGCCTCAAACCGCCCGTGAACGGTCACAAACGCGACGGGATTCCAGCCCAGTCCCAGATTTACCCCCAATTCATGAGCACTGTTCAAACTCGATTGCTCTGTTTCAAAACCTATCCATCGGGATTCAATACCGACCTCCAGATCAGCACTAAAATCGAGAGCTTCGGCACGAACGGCAGTCAGACAAAAAAGAACGCAGCAAACTACCGTCAGTAAATGCTTCATCCACCGAGTATAATTATAGACTGTTTCTTTGTTGCTATAATCCCGGATATCCACGAACGGCACTCATCACATTACGACACTGCCAAAGATGGCGGCCAGAGGCTAGGACGAGATGTCCAAAAAAAAGCCACCGCATCAGCGGTGGCCACAATTTCTACAACACGACTGCAACCAGAATAATGGTAACGACCACAAGGAATACGAATATGCCGGCAAGTACCGGTATCAGCGGGAATTTCTTCTCACCCGATGCAGCACTCATAAAGCTGCCGCCCTCAGGTTTCATCATCACGGTTTCTTTGGCGGATTCCGGACGATTGTCTACCTTGACTCCCGAACTCAGTTCCTTGCTGATTTCGGTCAGTTCGAGATAAAGCTCATGACCATCAGCATAGCGATCCTTCGGATCTTTCTTCATGCATTTATAAATGCAGTTCAACAGACGCTTGGGAACCTGGTATTCCGGACGTGGATTGCAGGTCGGCGTATTGTTGTAAACCTGCGCATACATAACTTCCATCGGCGAATTTGTCGGGCTGTCAAACGGAACATTCCCTGAAATCGCCTGGAAAAGCATGATGCCAAGTGCGTAGACGTCACAGGCTGCCGTAATGTCATCCAGCCCCATGGCCTGTTCAGGGCTCATGTAATGCGGCGTACCAAAGGCAACACCGGCCATCGTCAGTTTCTTGGCTGCATTCTGAAGACGCGCAAAACCAAAGTCCAGAACACGAACATGCTCCACTCCCTCATCATCCTGAACGATAAAAACGTTCTCGGGCTTCAGATCGCGGTGGAATATACCATTCTTGTGCGCTTCACCAAGCGCTGACGCTATCTCACAGAAAAATCGAAGCATCACATCCAGGGACGGAACATTCTTGCGCAAAACATCGAACAATGTCCTGCCCTTCAAAAGTTCCATCGCCATAAAAATCGTATTGTGTACCTCATCCGGAGCACAGCCATACAGCTTGACAATATTGGGATGATCGAGCCGGGAAATAACTTCTGCTTCGCGGAAAAAACGATCCTTGAGCGTTTCATTTTCCATGTACTCGCTCTTCAATACCTTCAGAGCAACAGTTATTCCCATATATTTTGCCTTGGCCTTATAGATCTTGCCCATCCCGCCTTCGCCAATCACAGAAAGCGGTACGTACTGACCACCGACAAGATCACCAAGCATCTCATCATTGTCTGATTTTTTCAGATCTTCTTCTTCAACAAAGTGTTTATGACACTTCGTACATTCCTGGCCCAAATCACCAGTCGCATGACAAACAGGACAAATAGCCATATCTATACCTGCAAACAATCAAAATTAATAATTGCCAGAATTCCGGCGAACCGGAATAATCTATATCAAATCCATGTCATTTGACAATGATTAAGGCTTTTACGCAAAAATATTTGATCACCAGCGTACTGACACATCGCACCTCAACCATTAAGCATTAAGCATTATGCATTATGCATTCCCAACTAAATCACCAATCCAGCGGCTGATAAAACCAGTACCGGAACATATTGATATCACGATCCGCCGTCAGACACGTCTGGCGAACCCGAAGAACCGTGTCATTCACAAATGCAGACGGAATCACGAACGGCCAGTTGCGCCAGCGCGTGCGGCGATCGTACCCGTCGCAGCGCGAAATCCCGACATCCTGACCATTGGCATTGATCAAAAGCTCGTAATCGCCGCGCGCATAATCCATCATGCGAATCACGCAAAGATGCGTATCCGGAATAATCCCCGGTATCTCAAATTCAGAATATCCGCCTTCGTGTGCAACACCGGTATCATCGATCAGCGCCCCGTCCGGAAAATAAAGACGCTGCCTGTTTTTCCAGATATCGCGCGATTCACAGATGCGGAACTTGTATTTGCGCTCAGATGCTTCGTCGGTAATGTTCAGTTCCCCAATCAAAAACCACTCCAGATCGTCGATCTTGAATATCTGGGGCATTTCCGCTGACCACACCTTCACAAAATCCCAGCTCGACGTAATCGGATACGTCCTCGGAAGCGGCTTGACCTGCCCCGGAATATAGATGCGGCGCTCATTGCCAAGCAGACGAACGACATGCGCATACGAAATCGAAAGCTTTTCGAGCTGAACCAATGCCATCTGCAAAATCTGCATCGGCGTTTTGCCCGGTTCATCCAGCAAAATCCGGAACGCACGGCAATTGTCCACATGGCGCTTCCATTCCGGGCGATCCAGAGTCTCCGGATTGATACTCGCCGTCACAGATTCGATCACATGCGTATCCAGCGCCTGAAAAAATCTCAAAATCCCGCCAAGCGCCGACTCCTTCAGAACATTCGATTCGATCAGCTCCTGCATGATCGCAAAATTCTGTCCCAAAAGCGCCAGCTCGGGGAGCTTCGTGTGCCCCCCAAGTCGGTCAAATGCCGCCTTCCGGTCGCGCAAAAGACGCAAAATCGTATGCTGCGCTTCCATGTCGATCGCACGCGTACACGGCATCAGACGGCGATTGCGCATGTCGATCTCATTGGGCCCCGGCATCGTCGGATCAATCGGATCGCGAATCGCCGTACAGTCCGTCGTCACCGCTATCCGGCATAACTCCAGCTGATTGTCATCCGCAGGACGATCGCTCACAATAAAACGATACGTCTCCCGAAAAAATCGATTCTCGATCCGGCCATCCCCCAAACGCACGCGATCGGACGCCATCTCCTGATACACGACTTTCACATACAGCGTCACCGGAAGCTGAAACTTGTCGGGCTCAATCGCAACGCTGTCGACCGCAGGCACATAGATCTCGCGCCCCTGGCCATCCGTCCCTATCCCCGGCGTCACATCCACCTTAAGACACGGCTCCGCCTGCGCACGGACCAGAAGACTCTGATCCCCGTCCTGAATGCCCATCCCATGCATGTTACAAAGGTGAAGCCGGCGCTTCTGAACATGATAGTCGTGGCGCGCATTCCAGTCCTCTTCACTCAGAAAATACTTGAAAAAATGGACGCGCTCGTACCCCTGTTCGCCCTCTTTCTCCATCTTATCCATGCCTTAACCCCCATTAAAGCTGGAAAAGCGGCGCCGGCGCCGGCGTGTCATTGGGAACCGTCTGGGCCACAATCATGCCCCCCTTGGCCATCGCATCTTCACAAAGATTCGACAAATTCATCAGCTCATCTTTAAAAACCTTCAGAACCGTCGAATACTCCGCTCGATATACGCCGCGTTCCCCGGTCATTTCATCAAAATCAAAAACCGAATCCCCGCGCCGGCAAATCCCCTTAAAACCATGAGCCCTCACCTCGAATGCACCCTCCGCATCCGAATCCGAAAAGGATATCCCGCGTTCCTCCTGACCTTCGGACGTACGAATAATCGCCGTACAAAACGATTTTTTAAACTCCTTCTTCAACAGCTTCATCAATCCCCCAAAACAATCAAAAGGATCGTATTCACGACGCGCCGAATCGGAAGCAAATCCCGCCAGCGGACTGCCCGCAGCAGCAAACAGCCCCTCAAGTCGTGCCGCATCATAAATGATGACGCTGTATTTCTGCGCATACGCGCCGCTTAAAACGCTAATCGTGTACTGTACGGCGTATTCCATCTTATCCTCTCCATCGCATAGAATAACGACCGCCAGATCATGCCCTGTCACCCGCTTGCAGGCAAGGTATTTTTGCTTTTTTTGGGGGGCGGCCTTGTGCAAAGCACTACGGACCGCCCAAAACGCCTATTGCCTACAGCAATACGGCGTTTTATGATCATCTGTCAGCACTGACGTTCCGTGGTACGTCTCTCTACACCCCAATCTAAGGAATACAAAAATGGAATACAGAAATCCCACCCCCACTGTCGATACCCTCATCATTAAAGACCATCAGATCGTCCTCGTCAAACGACGCAATCCCCCCCTGGGCTGGGCTCTGCCCGGCGGCTTCGTCGACGAAGGCGAATCCATCGAACATGCAGCCATCCGCGAAGCTAAAGAAGAAACTGGACTCGACGTCAGGCTTCAGTCCCTCTTTTACGTCTACTCCAATCCCAGCCGCGATCCGCGCCAGCATACGATGTCCACCGTATTCGCCGCCACCGCCGACGGTACTCCCAGTGGCGACGATGACGCCGAAATCGCACAATACTTCGACCTCGATAACCTCCCAACCCCTATCGTCTTCGATCACGCCCAAATCATCGCCGACTACCTCGAATTTCAAAAAACAGGCAAGCAACCCGAACTGGCTCGGTTTTTAGAAAAATCAAAATAATACGGCACACAACAATTCAAAAAAATCGTGGAGACGTGTCGTAACACGTCTCCAGACGGACAGTGACCCCGTGTGGTCGCCCCTACCATATAAACGATAGCAGCTTCGGGGCACACACCGCCTGCACGCCTCAGGCGTGCAGAAACGCTGCCAGGTTGAGTACAGCCCCGGGAAAGAAGATCACTCCCCGGGTAGAAAAGTGTCGTGCGGAGTCACCAATATAATATATATATATCAACATATCACCGTCTTTACATCGATTTTACATAACAGAGGTTACAGATTTTACAATTTGTAGCTATAGTGGTTATAGAGACTGCAGGGAGGACCCTCTGATGATTTATTGTGTTGAAGATGATAACGATATTCGGGAGTTGATGATTTATACACTGAAAGCTTCGGGATTTGATGCCAAAGGATTCGAAAACAGTGAGAGCTTTTGGATCGCAATGAAAGAACAAATGCCCGATCTGGTGATACTTGATATCATGCTGCCAGGCACCGATGGACTGACAATTCTCAGCAAGCTGCGTTCGTCGCCGATAACAGCTGCTATCCCTGTCATTATGGCAACCGCAAAGGGAAGTGAGTACGATAAAGTGATCGGTCTCGATTCCGGGGCGGATGATTATCTCGTCAAACCATTCGGAATGATGGAAATGATTTCGCGCATCAAGGCCGTTCTTCGCCGAACCCGCAGCGATCACGCCGTCATTCTGACCTGCGGAAAAATATCGCTCAATGAAAATAAACATCTCGTTTCTGTTAATGGAAAAAACGTATCACTCACGCTGAAAGAATATGAATTGTTGAAACTGTTTATGGAAAATCGCGGACAGGTCTTTACGAGAGACAAAATCTTGTCCTGCGTCTGGGGCATGGAGTTTATAGGCGAAACGAGAACTGTAGATGTACATATCGGCACACTGCGAACAAAGCTTCAGGAAGAAGGAGTTTGGATACAGACCGTTCGCGGCGTCGGATATATAATGGATAAAGTGAATGAGCCGTAAAATATTCAAAGCCATCTGGATCGCTGCCTTTTCGGTATTCCTTGCATCCCTGGTTTTCATTATGGGAATTTCCTATAATTATTTCTCTTCACTCCAGCAAAGCCAGCTAAGAAATCAAACCGAACTGGCAAGACAGGGGGTCGCTCTCGCCGGAAAAACATATTTTGATAATCTGAGCGCGGAGAATTACAGAATCACCTGGATCGACGCCCAGGGAAATGTGCTGTACGACAATGAAGCCAATTCCGCCAGAATGGAAAACCACCTGGATAGGGAAGAAGTCAGACTGGCTTTAAATAAGGGTTATGGCGAAGCCGAAAGATATTCGAATACACTTGCAGACAAACAATTGTATGCAGCCAGACTGCTTCCCGATGGTTCGGTTATTCGACTGGCCATCGTTCAAAAGACAATCTGGACACTCCTTCTCGGATTTGCACAACCAATCTCTTTTGTCATACTGATCGCTTTCGTTCTGTCGTTCATTCTTGCATCCCGCCTTACAAAAGTAATTATAAAACCCATTAATGAAATCGATCTGGAACAACCGGAACAATACTACGAAAAAGAAAACTACAAAGAAATCGAACCGCTCCTTCGCCATATTTCTGCGCAGAGAATTCAGCTCAAACGCGATCAGGAACAAATCGAAAAAACAGCACTGATTCGTCAGGAGTTCACTGCTAATGTTTCTCACGAACTAAAAACGCCCCTGCACGCCATATCCGGATATGCAGAACTTCTTTTGAATGGTATGGTAAAAGACGAGGATGTCAAACCGTTTGCAGGAAAAATACTCAGTGAATCCTCACGTATGACCAGACTGGTCGAAGACATCATCGATTTGACAAAACTCGACAGCGGAGGCGCAGAAATGAAATGGGAAGACTGCGATTTATACCGCATTGCCGAAAATGCAGTTGACAGTCTCGAAAATGCAGCATCCAGCATGGAAGTCACAGTCCATCTGAATGGAACGACTGCCCCCATGAAAGCCACTCCTCACCTGTTGTACAGCATCGTATATAATCTTTGTGATAATGCCATCAAATACAACCATCACGGAGGCTTCGTACAGGTATCCGTGACACAGGACAAACACAATACCATGCTGGCGGTAAAAGATTCCGGCATCGGTATTCCGGAAGAAAACCAGGAACGAATTTTCGAGCGATTCTACCGCGTAGAAAAGAGTCGAAGCAAAGAAGTCGGCGGCACAGGACTCGGCCTTTCCATCCTCAAACACGCTGTCATGCTCCATCATGGAAAAGTCGATATACACAGCGAAATCGGTAACGGAACTGAATTCATTGTTACTCTCCCCAACGCCCCAAAAGAAGCAATTCCATAAACGGTCAGAACATTCAATAATAACGAGATTCATACTTTCAATATGCTGATATATATATATCGGTACAAGCCATGGTTTTGTGATGAATTATTTTGTAATTTCCCTCAAAGCTGAAAAAATTCCCGGGAAACAATTCAAACCGATTATCAGCAGACAGCTGCTGATTGGATGACAAAGGCAGGTGCTTCGGCTCCTGCCTTTTTTTTGCCGCTTTACATGAATTTTACAAGCATCAGATATGAATTTGATGTCGAAACCATGAACAATTGCCACAACTATTATAGGATGGAGTCTGATTGTGAGTATATTTGATATATTGAATTTGCTGGGTGGATTGTGCCTGTTTCTGTTCGGTATGACCCTCATGGGACAAGCTCTGGAACGCAGTGCCGGAAACAAGCTCAAAATGCTTCTCGGTCGAATGACGACCAACAGGTTTGCAGGACTTTTGACCGGCATCGGCGTAACCGCCATCATCCAAAGCTCATCGGCAACGACAGTCATGGTCGTCGGATTTGTCAATTCGGGACTCATGACGCTCAAACAGTCCATTCATGTCATCATGGGCGCCAATATCGGTACGACCGTGACCGCATGGATACTCAGCCTCGCTGGAATTTCCAGCGAAAATACCATTCTCACGCTGCTGAAACCGACCTCTTTTACCCCCATCCTCGCGCTCATCGGTATCGTTTTCTATATGATGTCCAAGTCAACTAAACGCAAAAATACCGGCGTGATTCTGCTCGGCTTCACAACGCTTATGTTCGGAATGGAAACCATGTCGGACGCGGTTTCCGGTCTCCGGGATATTCCGGAATTTCAGGAAATGTTCCTCGCATTTACTAACCCGGTTCTTGGCGTCCTCATCGGTGCCATCCTGACGGCAATCATTCAGTCGAGCTCAGCTTCGGTCGGCATTCTGCAAACACTCGCCAATACCGGTGCCGTAACTTATGGCGCCGCTGTTCCCATACTCATCGGACAGCATATCGGCACCTGCATAACCGCAATGTTATCCGCCGCCGGCACGAATAAAAATGCCAAAAGAGCCGCGCTCGTTCACCTCTGTTTTAATATCATCGGAGGTGCAATATGGCTGACTGTATTCTGTATCATCAAAACCGCATTTGCGCCGGTACTGCTCTCACAATCCGCAAGTATGGCAGGAATCGCAGCTTTCCATTCTGTCATCAGTGTTGCCAGTACCGCAATACTGCTCCCGTTCAGCGGAATACTCGAAAAACTCGTTTGCAGACTCATTCCGGATTCACACCTCCCTGAAAAAACAAACGAACTCGATGAACGCCTCATCGAAAGTCCAGCACTCGCCCTAAACCAGTGCAAACAGACCCTCGATAAGATGGCCGTCACGGCAATCGATATACTCAATAAAAGCATCACCTGCGTTCTGAAGTACGATGAGAAGTTCGCCGAAACCATTCGTAAAGAAGAAGACAGAACAGACCATTTCGAAGATATTATCAGCACTTATCTGTTAAAACTCACATCAAGACAGCTCAATGAAGAAGAAAGTATAAAAGCTACGGAATACATGAAGCTGGTTGGTGATTACGAACGCATCGCCGATCATGCTGTCAACATTCTGGAATCAGCAGAAGAAATGAAGCAGAAAAATATTGTATTTACCGACCAGGCCGCCGCTGAATATCAAAAAATATGCAATGCCATCCTCGGAATTCTGAATCTGTCCTATCTGGCATTTGCCAAAGAAGATTTCCATGCTGCAAGAATAACCGAACCTCTGGAAGAGGTCATCGATACACTCAGGAACAGGTTTCGAACTCGCCACGTTCTGCGTATGCAAAAAGGAGAATGCTCCGTCGAAGCGGGATTTGTTTGGTCCGATTTGCTCATCAATCTTGAACGCGTCGCTGATCACTGTTCAAATATTTCGGGATGCGTTCTCGACACCCTTGATAACAATATGAATATTCACGAAAGCCAGCGTTTCAGATATTCTGATGAGGATTTTAAGCAGGCATACAAGTCTTATGAATATAAATATCTATCATAAGTACAATCTCACGATGGCAGAGCTGCACCAATCACACACTTTTCCGCTCAACACATGCCATAATATTTATATATGATCGTTTTTCGGTCTGTCGCCTGCTGCGACACGACTCTCATTCGGGCTATCGGCGCACCTTTGTCAGAACCTGTTCATATTGGATCATCGGGAAATTAGCGCTCCACAATACGAGCAAATTAACTGAACATGCGCCGATACGCCCTTTTGCCGCACGCTATGTGCATCGCACATACGCGTGCGGGTTTGATAAAGCAAGGTTGACGTTCCGCAGAATGTCCTTCTGCTTAATCAAAATGATAACAACCAATTCCCCAACCCAAATTAATATATGACAACCGGTAAAATTAAAATCTTCCGCTGATCCCAAATCCCGTAATTTCAGGGCTCATGTAGATTTCCGGTCTTAAGCTGACGTTTTTGGAAGCCTTGCGATAGGGATTAAACTTTACGGCATCTGCAATCAGCAAACCGATACCTGTAATGGTTGCAGCACCACCGATAATGAAAAACGAAAACCCTGCCTTGGCCAGGCGCTCAGGTCTGCTGCAATCAGCGGCTCCTCCCGCCAATCCAGCACTAATTCCACATTCAAAAACACCTGTAGCCATCATGGCATATCCGCCTATGGCGGCTGCCAAACCGCCGCCAAACAGCCCCCATCCCCAACCGCGATAAAGCGCAGCTTCGCGTTCCCATCCCTCAGGAATATCATTATATAAATTCATCCCCGAATCATACATCCAGTTTGCAGAATTATTATTTATGGAGATACTGTCCTGTGCATGTGCATTACCGGGGTTCATAAAAAACAAATAAGCCGAAACAAGGAACAGGGAGAGAAGAATAACAATATGCTTCACAAGAACTACCTTTGATGAAAGTTGAGAGCAATAATAATGACAGAACAGCCGGCTGATGTTGTGCCGCCGTGAATTTGCAGAGAGTGTGCCAAAAGTTAATTCTTGAATTTTATACAGAAAAAGTTGTTTAAAAACAAATGGTTACAATTTTTGTCACAGAAATTTAGCTTATAGCTTTTAGCTTTTAGCTTATAGCT
>JAFRYG010000007.1 GCA_017441205.1 Pseudomonadota bacterium | reverse complement strand
TCGTCATCGTCATCGTCGACTTTTGTACAAACGCCCTCCACACAAAACTCATCATCATTGCATTTGGGCTTATCACCACACTTTTCGTCCATTTTTTCACATACATCATTAATACATGTTTCATCTTCATTACATACTTTTCCGCCGCAGTCGACGACGATGGGCTGACATGTTCCCTCTGCACACAATTCGTCTTCATTGCAGACGATGGTACTGCATGTATCCTGTCCCAACGGATAGCATTTCCCTTCGATACATTCTTCATCTGCGGAACAATCGGGATTGCACGTCAACAATGTATTTCCCAGCGGTTTGCATATATCATCGACGCATTCTTCATCCTGCTTGCACTGCGTGTCGCCGCAGGCTTCGCCCTGCACTATTTTGCGGCAGATATCTTCTATACATTCTTCATCATCTCCGCACAGGACATTGCCGCAGCGTTCGACTTTTTCGCACTTGTCTTCAATGCATTCTTCATCCTCTGTGCATTGTTTTCCGCCGCAAAGCTGCGTACCGGTGTCCGGTGGGCAGGAGTTGTCCTTGCTGCAATCATTCTCTTCACCCGGCTTTGTTTCCGGTTTTGTATTATTTTCATTATCATCACACCCGGGCTCTTCGCAAGCTGGTTCGCTTTTGCCCGATTCGCCATCATCGCACGACGTCAGAAAGCACGAAGCAGCCATGATGCCTGATAATATATATATAAACAAATTCTTTCTATTCATTTTGAGCTCCTGTTTTGAATAGTATTTTTTTAGCGCTTTCGCACCCATCACATTCTACGGATAGGATTATAGTCTGCCGTCGGCATTTTTCCAGCATTTTTGCTCGCTATTTGCCAGCGCAGGTGCTCTGGCAAATACGCTTCGCCTTGCCGGCTATGGCTGTGCCATACGCCGGCAACACATTTTGTGACGCATCATCAGCAATCATCAGTTTCTGTACATTTTCAGAAAATAATTCTTTGCCGAAGGTGGGAGAAGATCCCATTCAAAGGCAGGCATGGCGTATTGGGGCAAAGCCCCGATAGCCATGCCAGGCGCGCCGCAGCGGTTTCACCGCAAGGCGCGCACAAAATATTGAACACAAAATCAGAACGCTGTCTGAGAGTGGAATGTTTTGAACGTCTTACTGCTGATTTTTCACAAAAAAACTGTATCTTGAATACCGACTCAACTATAATAAAATCAGGTGTGTATGTGTGAGAAGAAAACGACTAACATAAAGGAAATCAGAGATGCCACTCAAATTTCGTTCGAAGACGCCGCGAAAACCGATGCCGCGCAACAAGTCACAGGCCGAGAAGGTCGTCGAACGCGGCATGCAGTTCGTAGAGAATAATAATCCCTATTGCTATTGGGGAGATGGTTCCGAGCTTAACAAAAACAGCAAATCGAAGCTCGAATCTCTCAAGAAGCAGCATCAGACCGGAACTGCGAAGGATTCCATTTGTTATGATCACATCCTCGGCGATAAGAAAACCAATAATGGTTCCAATTACAAGTGGACGCTGAGCGAAAACTCGACCAACTATCTGCTCGTCGACTGTGCCAGATTTACGAATATTTGCTTTCAATACGGAGCGGGTATTGATATCGGTTCCGGATCCTCTGGCCAACGAACCAAAGCCACAAATGCCGGCAAAAAGCTCGGCAGCGTTCTGGACGCCAAACCCGGCGATCTTCTGTGGCGAAAAACAGGCCATGTTGCCATCGTAGGTTCCGACGGAAAGCATGCCGTCGAAGCCCAGGGGTGGTATTGGGGATGTACAAAAAACCGTGAAATTACTACCGATCGTTTTCAGGAGGCTTTCCGCTGGTGTACTGAAGAGTCCGGCGGTCAGGAAGGCGGCCAGGAAGGCGGTCAGGAAGGCGGTCAGGAAGGTGGTCAGGAAGGCGGACAGGAAGGCGGTCAGGAAGGCGGTCAGGAAGGTGGACAGAACGGCAGCCTGCTCAGTACAGCACAGGTTCGTTCCGCCATTGTCTATAACAAGAAATATAATCAGTCGCTTTGTACGCAGATTCAGAGCGTCGTCGGCGTCATTCCCGATGGTTCATTCAGCCCTGAAACCGTCCAGGCCATTGCGGCATGGCAAAAGAGCAAGGGACTCGAAGCGGACGGCAAGTTTGGCAGCGCAAGCAAACAGGCCGCAGGTCTGGGTTCGTCGGCTCCGGGAGGCGGCAGCACACAGGCAGTAGATATTATCTTAACCATAGCCCAGACCCAGTCAGCCATTTCGTACAATAAGCGCAACAATCAGTCAATTTGCCGGCAGATCCAAAAACTCGTCGGCGTCACGCAGAATGGCCTTTTTGGATCTTTGACCGTCAATGCTATCGCTGCCTGGCAGAAAGCAAACGGTTTAACACCGGATGGAAAATTCGGTCCTAAATCCAAGGCTGTCGCTGGGTTTTAAGACTTACGCGACGCATTGATTCGTGGGGACCTGAAGGTCCCCATTGATTTATCTCTGCAGTGCAGTGGTAACCATAATTCTGGTAAAGTATTCTTAATTGATTCATCATGCCCGGGACTGTATACTGGCTTTGGCTTGTGATATAGGGAGGATACGACGATGCTGTTAAACCGACTCAGAACGATACCACGATTCAGACCCAGAACGCCATCCAACGGAAACGGTCAAAAAGTTGCTGCGCGCGCAAAGAAATTTGTCGAGCAGGGCCAGCCATACTGCTTCGGCGGCAAAAATCAGATGCTCTGCAAGGCGAATAAAAGCAAGGTTCAGGACTGTGCTGACAGAAATCCCGGCAAATCCAACTGGAACCACATTCTCGGCAACGACAAGGACGAAAACGGCAAGAACTGGAAATGGACGATGTCGGAAGAGAAGACCGATTACGTCATGATCGACTGTTCGGGACTGACTTACGTCGCCCACAAAGAGGGAATCGGCGTAGATATCAAGCATGGTTCCAGCAATCAGAAATCCAATGGTGATGACAAAGGTGCCCTCGTCGGCAAAGGCAAAACTGACAAAGATAAGGCGAGAACGGGCGATTTGCTCTGGCGAAGCGGCCACGTCGCTATCGTCGGTGAGAACAAATCCGTCATCGAAGCCAAGGGCTGGAAGTACGGCTGCGTTCAGGGACGAAGCAAAATCGAAGACTTTACCAATATCTACCGTTTGTCCGGTGATCCCGGCGACGAACCAGAAGTGCCGTCCGGTGATTTACTGACGGAAAGTCAGATTCGTACTGCAATCATTTTCAATAAACGGACGAACCAGTCGATCTGTACAAAGATTCAGGAACTTGTCGGCGTCATTCCCGATGGTTCATTCGGCAAAGAAACTATTCTTGCAATCGCCGCATGGCAGGCAAAGAATAGCCTTGAGATCGACGGAAAGTTCGGCCCAAAATCGAAGGAAAAAGCCGGGTTCTGAG
>JAFRYG010000049.1 GCA_017441205.1 Pseudomonadota bacterium | reverse complement strand
TGTGATTGCATAACTCAAAACTCAAAACTCAAAACTCAAAACTCAAAACTCAAAACTCACAATGAGTTGGAAGTTGGAGAATTCCAATCAAACAGTTTTTTGCCAATGCATTGGATAATGCAGATCACCTCTATGAGCTATAAGCTATAAGCTCACTCTACGAATAAATCATTGATAAATGGCGAATAAGGGATCATTATTGCCCCCCGAAATCAGAGGCGGCGTTTCCCGGAACGTTACCTCTAACCGCTCCCCCCGGAGTTTTACCAATGCTGAATTCAAGCGCTCCTAAAGGGTGCGGCTGATGCATTAACCCCAATAATCCGTTCAGTACAGACGTTCCACAGAGCGTCTCTAACAACAAACAACCAAGGAAAACAATGAACGAAATCGATCGCGAAGTTCAGAACATCATCGATCGCGAATGGGAGCGGCAGCAATCCGTTCTGCGCATGATTCCAAGTGAAAATATCGTATCAGACAATGTTCTCAAGGCACTGGGATCATGTTTCGTCAACAAGTATGCCGAAGGCTATCCCGAAAAGCGGTACTACCAGGGACAGGTCAACAATGATGCGCTCGAACGCCTGACCTGCGAACGCGCATGCCGTCTGTTCGGCGCGGAACATGCCAATGTACAGAGCTACAGTGGTTCTCCGGCAAATATGGCTGCCTATATGGCACTTTGCCAGCCAGGAGATCGAATTGTGGGTCTTGGACTCAATTCCGGCGGGCATCTGACCCACGGCTGGAAAGTCAATTTTTCAGGCAACCTCTACGAATCCCATCAGGTCGAAGTCAATCGGGATACCGAGCGCCTCGATTACGACGAAGTCGAAGCTTTTTGCAAAGAAGTCAAACCGAAAGTCCTTTTTATCGGAACGACGTCATACAGCAGGGCTTTTGATTTTGCGCGCCTGCGCGAAATTGCCGATCACTGTGGTGCATATCTCGTCACCGACATTGCCCATGTTGCGGGACTCGTCGTCGCAGGCGCCTACCCCAATCCGGTTCCGTATGCAGACATCGTCACGATGACTACGCACAAGACGCTGCGCGGACCGCGCGGCGGCATGATTCTTTGCCGCCAGGAACACGCAAAAGCGCTCGACCGTGCGGTATTTCCCGGCATCCAGGGCGGTCCCCATATGAATCAAATCGCCGCTCTGGCCATCGCTCTCGGCGAAGCCGCAAAACCTTCATTCAAAGAATACGGTCATCAAATCGTCAAAAACGCCGCACGACTCGCCGATGAACTCGTTCAGCGCGGTCTGAGAATTGTCAGCGGCGGCACGGATTGTCACCTCATGGTCGTCGATCTGAGAGCCAAAAATGTCGACGGAAAAACCGCCGCAATCGCACTCGAAAAAGCTGGCATCGTCTGCAATTTCAACGCTATTCCATACGATCCGAATCCCCCCAGACATCCGAGCGGGATTCGCCTGGGTACGCCCTCCATCACGACGAGAGGACTCAAGGAAAATGACATGCCCCGTATCGCAGACTGGATCGTCGGCGTACTCGAAGCCCCGGACGATCAGGCCGTTCTGGATAATACTGCGGCTCAGGTCCGGGAATTTCTGAAAGGATTCCCCTACCACCATAACGGATAATCAAACAGGCTAAAATCCGGACAATTCCCCATCAAATGCTTCTTCCCAAAGGGGATTGTCCGGCCTGACAGCTGGTATCCAGAATTTGATACCAGACAGGTGATGCTTTTTTTGTCAGATTCGCCAAAAAAGATTATTGTACGATTGCGGCAATTTATTTGCATTCTGCTTTAATATTGGATTGCAGGGATTTCGAATACGTGTCATTCTATAATGCGCGTCATTGCGTAATAAATATCGTGAAGTCTTTTTACTTTCAGTTCCCCAGGGAATTGAGTGGATATTGGAAGAGAATCTGATGAACCAAGATACTCAGAATACGTCGAATTTAGAATCCAGTTCATTAAACACCCTTGACGACTTATGGACGCTCTCCCCCGACTCCAATCCTGAAGGCAATCCCCAGAGCAATAAGTCAAACACTCAGTTTGGAATGCTCGACTGGGGAGATCTCGAAGACGACAATGACCTGTGGGACGGTATCGAAGCGGCATCGTCACTTGGGATGGCAAGTAAAATAGACATCGAAAAACCTGATGAAGTCACATCTGAAGCCGAGACGGCAAATAAGGCGAAAAATATCGCAAGCAGCCTCGTTCAGATTGATGTCGATAAGGGCTTTGTCGGATCTCTGCATCACGGCGATAAATTTCTTAAAGACGTTCCGCTGGAGGGTGATGACAGCTACAAATCTGAAAAAGATATTCAGAAAGAGCTGTTTGATGAACTCATGACTGAAATGATGAAACCGGCCAAGCCGGCGGAAGATAACCCCCAAAAGACAGACGATGCCGCCACTGACGCGGACGAAAATAAAAAAGAATCGGAAAAATCCGAAAATGAGCCCAAATCGGATAAGAATATCGAATGCGTTTCACTGCTCTCTGATGATACCGAACCAATGTCCGGAATCGACGAATATCTTGAGGTCGAAACCAAGATCGTCAACGCTGAGGATGCTTTGGAACATTCTGAGCTGGAACTCGATACAAAATCCGAAGATGAAGAAGATGAAGAAGACTCAGAGAACAGTGCTGCATCCGATGACGATAAGCAGAAAACAGACTCTGACGAAGACGAAGATGATGAAGCCCCGGCCATTCGCCTGAGTGAACGAGCCAAAATGGGTCGGTTGTATCCCGAAAACGATGTCATCGAAAGTGATCATGAGCTTAAGCCAGACTTCTATTATCCGGAAGAAGTCATCAAACAGGAAGTTGCAACCTCTCGAAAGAATCACGGCCTGATCTGGGTCTCTGTCATTCTGATTGGTGTTTTGCTTGGTGGTCTCCTGAGCTGGCTCTTTATACAATCACAAAGTGCGACCATTCATTACGCACAAAAAGGTACATTCCAGACCAAAGGCAGCTACCAGCATATTTATACCTCAAAAGACGGTAAATTCGTTGCCATGTGCTCTGATGAACATGGTGTTCTCGAAGCCGGTGGCGTTCCGGTATCCGAATTCTGGCCCCAAAACAATGGCTGCAAGGAACTCAAGCTCTCCAGCGATGGCAAAAAATTATGGTACCTCAACCACTCTGACGAACTCTTCGAAGTCGCTCTCGAAAAATCAACCGGCTTTAATCCACAAAAAATCGCCACACTTACAGACAAGGATCGCCCGGGCTTCGATATCGATGAACAGAATCAGGTCATCTACTTTGCACGCGTCGACAAAACCGCTCCCGTCATTCGAAAGCTCAATCTGCAAGCCATGAAGTCCACAGATGAAGCTCTTCCAGACGATGCATTCCTTTGCGATGGTTTGAGTGCACGTCAGTATGCTTATGCCAGCAAAGATTCACTCTATTTGGTGAGTAATGGAAATACAACAACCGTTTCCCTCAAAACTCCCAAACTGGGCTGTCCAAGAGAATTCTTCTATACGTGTACCTCCAATGATGACAATGCATGGAGCGTTCTGTGCAGGAACAGTATTCACCAGGGCAAAGGAAAATCCGCTGAAGATCCCGTTCAAATCGAGGATGTCGTCGCTATCCGCTCCGGAATTCGGGGCTATCATCTCCTGCGCAATTCCGATGGAACGGATTACATCTCAACCAAAACATGGATCCACATCGATAACCGAAACAACCTCTCCAAAATCGACCTGAGTGAAAAACTGGATAACGGATTTGCCATCGCACGCATTGATGATCCCAAAACACCATTTATCGGAATGAGCGCCGGTTCCTGGTTCAAAATGACGGAAGACGGGCAAATCAGCCATAATATTGCCCAAAACTCCACTCTCGTCGCCACATCATTCGTCGGTGACGGAAGCCACCTGGCTTCATTCACCCGAACAGACAAAGATGGTTCCGAATTCACGCTCTGGGACCTTCGTGAAGCCAAAATCGTTGAAAATGTTTCTTTTGATGCCCCGGTCCAGAGCATAAACGTTTCTGACTCCGGTGGATTTGGCTTTGTCATTACCGGTAACACCACATCCAAACTCCACTGGTTTGCCTGGAATACAGGACAACAGCTTGGAAGCATCGATCTTCAGAAGAAAGTCATCGACGCCAGCTGGTCTGACGATGAAGAATATGTCCTGCTCCAATATGAAGACGGCAGTCATGATCTGTTCAGACGAGATTCTGGTATCACACCTATCCGCTCATACACGCCCGACACTATTCTTGCTTTTGCCAATAATGGCCTGATGTGGAGAATAGATGACAATGCTCTGACCACAGAGCGCATCGCTGACGGCGCGCTTTCCGTCATATACAATAATATGACTGACAGACTCCGAAGCATCGATGTCAAAGGCATCGTACCTCATCCATATTCCGATGATTTGATCTTCTATGGCAACAAAGGTCTCATTCTCTATAATGTTGCCACAAAACAAACCATTAAAACACCGACACCGGATCCAATCGTCTGGGTTACACCCGATCGTCAGGGTAAATTTGCTGCCACTTCAGCCGGTATCCTCGAACTTTCAACCGGAAGTATCCTGCGCATCAGCAATGATCCGCAGCAAAAACTTCAGTGGCTGGGCTCTGATCAATATCTTGCATCTCAAGATGGCACTCAAATCATCCATTACCCATCGGGAAATGTCCGCACATTCCCGCCCAAAGCCTATAACATCACATATATCGGCAACAATTCAGGATTGCACCCAACCGGCGATTTTGTCAGCGCCATACGAGACAACAAAATTTCAATCGAAAAGCTGATCACCAAGGATATCTCCAACACCCTGGCCGTTTTCTCTGGCGAGAAAAATTATAAGTGGTGCTGGATTGCATCAAACGGATCGATGCAGGGACAAGGCAGCGAATGTACCTATATGGGCAAAGACAGAAAGGCCATCACCATTCCTGCAAACGATCCTGCTGTTATCGAAAACATGAAACAGCAAATGCCTTCCGTTATCCAGAATCAGTTCAAACCGACCGAAGTTGCCTTCGTCGACGATGTTTCGTTCTCCGTTAAAGCAGTTCCGGAAAATGCATCCATCATATTCGCAGCCGTTAGCGGTGACCTGCCAAAAGAACTCACTTCTGATACCGGAATCACTGCACCCTTCGAAACAACCCTCAAGCGCGATGATCGCTGGTTCGCTGCTGTACTCATGGCTCCGGAATATGAGCAAAGAACGATTACGTTCCAACTCAATGTCGCCAATACGTCCCTCCGCGTTCCCATGCTGCGCGAAGGTGCCGCAGATATCTCGCTCGCCTGGCTCGACAATGAGGATTTCTCCGTGGTCGAAGTCTCCGAAGACCTCACCATCGAACTCAAATCTCTCCTCCAGGAACATCGTACCGAACTCAAAAACTGCCTCAAACAGGCGAATTCCGAAGCATTCTCCATTATCATCAATAACCAGAATCAGCTCGAAGTTCCACCGGGACTCGGCGAAGCCCTCGAAGCATGCATTACCCCAAGTATTTCCGCAATTCAGGAAAAAGCTACCGCAACAGGAGGTCTTCCTGGACTCGCCGATTTGGATAATGTCCGCATTGGTATTGCCATACCCTAGGTGATTTCATGACTCAGGGTGCGAACAGATTTGTCGTTTGTTATTCCCTAGGAACTGGCGCTGGGCTCGACCTCCAGCTCGCAAGCCTCAGCCGCCAGTTATGCGAGGATTTGGCCGAAATCCTCGCCCTGAACGATGAATTCATCACCGTTCCACAAATGCTCGTCGTTCGCGAAAAACAAGAACTCGAATACAGCGTATCGCATAATGCATGCGCTTTCGCTGTATTTTACTCCCTGCCCGAAACACGCTGGATAATCGATTCAACCAAAGCCATTCGTGGAGATATTGCTCTGACCGGTCGAATCATGGACGATGAAAGCGGCCTCATCGTCAGTGTCAATATGGTCGATATTGCCACTCAAAATCTCCTTTTCTGCGGTTACGAAACATGTTCTCGCGATGAAATCCAAATCGCACTCGCAAATCTTGGAAGCCGCATCCTGAGCCACTTTACGCCGCAAACCGAACAACAGTGGATGCACAGAGTTCAGGAAATCATCGGCACCCGGAATTTTCATGCCTACGCCAACTGGATGGGCATGCGCGAACTCGAGCGGCGCGCCCAGCGCGAAGGCAAAACTCCACCTGTCGCCAGAATCGTCGAACATCTCACCTACGCCCTGAGTGCCGATCCCAATTACCAGCGCGCCGGACTCAAATTGTGCGATGTCATGGCTGAACAGCTTCCCAAAACGCTCTATGAACTCATACTGCGTAATCTCCTTTCACATGTCCTCGACAACGAAGCGCTTTCACTCATCGTCATCCAATGCCTGGCACGCCTCGGACAACGCAGCGAAGCCGAAACTCACCTCGATAAAATCATATCAAAACATCCTCAAAATGGACTTTTCTGGCTCATCAGAGGCTGCCTGCGTTCCGATGAACGCCTCGCGTCCAAAGATCTCGATCAGGCACGCAGCCTGCTGGGCAACGATTTCAATGGCTGCCGCTCCGCTGTCGATAATGCCCTGCTCAATGTAACCGGCGTCTAATTCATACTAACAACTAACAACTAACGACTAACAACTAACGACTAACAACTAACGACTAATAAGGTCCTGTCTATTGGCCTGCGGCCAATACGACAGGCTGGCGCGCGTCTATTTGGCAAGCCAAATACGCCGCGCGTTTTTTATTTTGCAAGATCATATACAAAGATGAGCTGTCTGTTTTCCTGACCAAAATTCTTATTATTCTTATATTTATTATACTCAACCGTAACACTCAGATAAAGCTTTCCATCCGAAACTCGAATTCCCTCTGCCTCCAAATAGCCATTATGCCTATAATCAAATCCGTCTTCTTCAAAATGCAACATATTTTCCAATTTATGATTATCCAAAAAATAGCCCTTACATTCTCCTCCTTCACAACACTTACCGTCGGCTTTAACGCATTTTACCGTGCTCGGTTTAGGTTCCTGTTTGGATTTATTTCTGGTTGATGTTCCCAAAAAATAAATATACTTATCTTCATACTTAGCTTTATCTGCGTATTCATCTTTGGATAAGTCAAAATAATTACTTCCTGCAATATTATTCCCCTTGTAATCATAGATATATATATAAATTTCCGACACATATTTATAATTATTATCGAGCGTCTTTAATTTTGCTCTTCTGTCACCCACAGCATAAACAATTCCATTTTCGATTTCCATTCCCTGAACTGCAATCTTCTTTTTGGTAAATTTATTCAAAATTGAAACACCAGACAAGTCTTTTGCTGAAATCTTTCCGACACCCTCAATTTTGACTTCTTTCTTTCCTGCTTTTTTTACATCCGAAAATCGATAAATTTTAACATGATCCCCTGCCTTATCACTTCCACGAAATGCAAATCTGTTATTCTTCGAATCGATTGCGGGTTCCAGCCCCTTCAAACCAGAATAATAATAATGCTCCGTAATCTTAGATGGATCCAAAGATTGTTGAGAATTATTATTCCACTCAACCCTCGCTATTGTCTGGGAATTGCTATATCCATTATTACCTTTGGTACCACAGCTGCCAAACCAAAGATAATCCTTTCCATTCGTTTTTTCCACGCTCAGATTCTGTCCATGACCTGATTTAGGAAAAATCATGGGATTGGAATTACCATTGGATTCATATTTAAATATATATATATTATCATGCCCGCTCTTTGTTGTATCTTGCCCCAGCAGCTGCGAAAAGAAATAGGTAAACTCGCTGTTGGAATTAGTATAAAAATCAAACCCCTGGGATACACGATGATACTCGCTCGTAATTTGAGCTGCATATAACTTTAATGGTTTGCTATGCAAATGTATATACTCTTTTGATTTATTTTGTGCATTCAGAACATTGTGAAGCTTGTCAAGATTGAGAACATGAATCTTAATTGTCCCCTTCATCCCCGGCTGCCCTTTGATCGTGACATTGCACGTCGTCGCCCCCACACCAACTGCCGTAAACATTGCTCTCGACGGATCCGTTTTATTTTTGCCCACCTTGACGATTCCATTATCTGCACAGGTCAGCTGAATATCTTCTTTGCACGGAGCAACATCCATACTGTACTCTTTTTTATCGGTTTTGATAAAAACCTTCATCTCACCGTCAGAAGTCCTGCCCTTCGATCCCGGAACGAGAATATCCAGCTCGTTGAACGAAAATCTCATACTTTGAACGGTTTCCTTGCCGCAAAGAACCGGACATTCACCATTCCCATTGCATGTCTTCGGACATTCCGATGGACACTGGCAGACACCATTCGTATCACACTTGCTCTTACAGCTCGCCGGACACAAACAGACGCCATCCGCATCACACGTACTCTTGCAAGTCGCTGGACACTGGCAAACGCCATTCAAATCACAGGTACTCTTGCAGCTTGCGGGACACAGACAGGCTCCATTCGCATCACATCCATTCTGGCAGTTTTCCGGACACTCCGGAATCGAAGGACAAGTGCCATCCTCTCCACACGAATCCAGGCACTCCGGAGGACAAACGTCTTCCTGCGGGCAAATGCCCTCCTCGTCACAGCTATCAGGACATTCTGAAGGACAAGCGGTTTCCTGCGGACAAATGCCATCTTCGTCACAGCTGTCAGGACATTCTGCTGGACAAGCAGTTTCCTGCGGGCAAATGCCATCTTCGTCACAGCTGTCAGGACATTCTGCTGGACAAACATTCTCGATCAGACATTCGCCCGATGAATCGCAATGCCCGGGACAGGATTCTGGACAAACGACAGCAGGACACTCCCCGTCATCTTCACAGGTATCGGGACAAGCATCCGGACATCGCTGTTCCAAATGTTCACAGTCTCCATCCGGGCAGTTATCCGGTAACTGCCCTCCTCCATCTGTTGGTTTCTGACGATGGCAATCCTCAAGTTCCGAAGCAGAGCAATGCTCACCTGTACTGCACTCACAGACCTGATCTTGTTCATTACCCCGATCAGCAGCATTTGGTTTTGACACGGTATCTTCTGAACAACCTGCACAAAACAATATCAACCCGCTCAACAGACAAATTATCCTGCAACTGTATTTTCTCACAGCTCACTCCTATGATTCTTCAATATGAAAATTGATTAATTCTCTTTACCAAACAATGCTGCCGATAATTTTTCCATATCAACACTATCGAGCATCTCGGGAATATTGGCGAATTCGGAGTGATATCCAAACCCGCCGTTGATCATCTCGTTTTTGGCTGCCTCCGGCGTCCATCCCTGGAACAGAATCCGGTACAGCGCAATCACCAGCCCCGTTCTGTCCGATCCATGCAGGCAATGAACCAATATGGGTTTGGGAGCATCACGTATCACCAGAAGTGCATCCACCAGATTTGACTCGCTGATGTTCCACGGAACCATCGAGACATGTTCAAAATTCAGCCCGCTTTCTGATGCCCCTTCCAGTGCAGGATCCAGATTGATGACCTGCAGGGAAAGAACTGTTTTTATTCCCAGTTGACCGGCCGATATCAGCCCTTCCGGAGTTGGCTGTGCGGAACGATATATATCATTGCTCACGCGATAAAGGTTATCCAGTCCGGCAGCATTCAGTGATTCCGCAACTACAGAATCCGGAAGTATATCTTCTGTAACTTCATTATCCGGAATTTCAGGCTTCGGGGGACGTTCGGGAGATATAATTTTTTTATCTTCGGCCTGTTGGTCTTCCCCGGAATGCTGTTCATCATCTATTTTCTGTTTTTGTGTTTCTGCATCAATAGATTCTTCAGATGAAGCATCTGTGTCATCTCCATCATCATCTGAGCTTTCCTCATCTATAACAGGATTATCAATATATTTGCTATCCTCATCTATTTTTGAACCATCATGGCTGCTTTCATCATTTCCGGCAGATTCGGAGGGTTGAGTTTGTGCATCACCAGGATGTACGGGAGGCAAATCGTAAACCATCCCGTTGGATTTCGGCTGATTGTCTGTACCGGTTGAAATATCCTCCGCATTCGGTGTTCGGTTCACCTCAGCCGCACACCCGGAAATCAGAACTGAAAGCACCAGAACCAATAATTTTATTCGCATCATGTGCCTCCTGAAACGACCTATCCAACCCATTCATCACAAGCATCAAACACCTTGTGATTATACCAGAATGAAGCCAAAATTAAAGCGAGCAATCCGATGAACGACGTCAGCCATACCCGCAAAGCAGTTTTTCGGCACGGATAGCACCTGATTCCCCAGGGAAGGTCTGAATAAAGCTATAACCGGGGGGCCGAGACTCGCACCGTCCAGTGGACGGTGCGAGTCGCAGAGCCCAGTGAGCAACGGCCAGGCACGAGCCGGAGCGCCGACAGGCGCGGGAGGCGAAG
>JAFRYG010000048.1 GCA_017441205.1 Pseudomonadota bacterium | reverse complement strand
GTGCAATCTGCATGGCAAGCAAACGCCTTACCTTCGGGGAGATGCATGCCTTCCGGGCAGGCTGCCGTTTCGCGGATCTGACTGCCATCGCATATTTCGCCCTCGTCAAGGCTATCGTTGCCACATGATTCTGGTGATGTGTTCGGCATACATGCATCCGTATTCAGGGAACAGTCTGCATTGCAGCTCAAATCGGCGTCTTCCGGCAAATGCGTTCCTTCCGGACACGATGCATTCTGGGCGAAAGCATTGCCGTCGCATACTTCACCCTCGTCAAGGCTATCGTTGCCACATGATTCTGGTGATGCGTTCGGCATACATGCATCCGTATTCAGGGAACAGTCTGCATTGCAGCTCAGAGCGGCGTCTTTCGGCAAATGCGTTCCTTCCGGACACGATGCACTCCTGGCGAAAGTATCGCCGTCGCATACTTCGCCATCGTCAAGGCTGTCATTACCGCATGTTTTGGGTGATTCTTTCGGCACACATGCATCCGTATTCAGTGAACAGTCTGCATTGCAGCCCAGATCGGCACCCGACGGAAGATACATACCATCAGGGCAGGTTGCCCCATAACTGATGATTTTTGCATCGCACACTTCGCCCTTATCCAAAACCCCATTACCACATAATACGTCCGACTCATCTGAGCAGGCAGACAGCAATGCAAGTGTTAGGATTGCACACCATTTTAATCTGTTTGAGTTATGGGAAGTATCTTCATGCCTTGCGCCGGATTTCTGTAAAATCTTTTCAAAACCTGAAAAAAACAATTGAGCCATTGTACACCTCCATCACCACAGACAGATTAATTTTAAGTACTTTTAATACGCATGTCTAGCTTTAATCATCGGTTTCGATTCATTCTTCCGAATGCTCACGACACAAAATCGAGACGCGTATTGAGGCGCGCAGCGCCGAAATAGCGGCGAGCCGGCGCGTATTGAGCCATAGGGCGAGATAGCGGCGGGGCAGAAAAAATAGAAGAGTGTGAAAATTATATCTCATCGCGCCACCAGGGCTCATCGGCGATGGGGGCGTGAATATCGATGATTTGACCAATTTGGGGCGTCAGCAGATGGTATGGTTTGCCGCGTGAATTATTATATATATTTTCGAGCGGTTCATACCATGTATGTACAGATAATTTGAATTTTGCGTGATGATACGTCAATACATGGGTCGGATGGAGTTCATCAATGGCATCAGAGAGTTGCTGCGGCAAAAGATGAATGGCTTTCCAGCCTTCGTTATATTGGCCGTTTTCCATGATGGCGAGGTCGATATTGGGATATTTTTCGGCGAATTTGCTGAAGCGGCCGTCGTAGCCGCCGTCGCCCATGACAAATATCTTTTTTTTGCCATCGATGAGGTACGATGCCCATAAGGTTTTGTTGCCGCCGAGGCGGCCAGAAAAATGCTGTGACGGCAGGCAGTGAATGGTCGTGGTGGGATTGACCGTCCAGTCTTCGTACCAGTCGAGCTCGTGAATTTTGGCTGGATCATAGCCCCAGTATTCGAAATGCTGACCGATGCCAAGACCGCAGACCACATGTCTGACGCGGTCCCTGATGTCTGAAACGGTTTTGTAATCCAGATGATCCCAGTGGTCGTGTGTGATGATAAGATAATCAATATCCGGAATATCATCCGGGGAATATACATTTGTTCCGCGGAATGGTTTCATCATAACAGAAACCGGGAATCCGCTTGTCAGAATGGGATCGAAGAGATATCGCACACCGTCGAGCTGTATATAAACCGTCGAATGTCCGAGCCATACGACGATATCGACGTTTCGGTCGATCGCGCGCAAATCCGTTTTGACAACCGGAAGCGGATGTGCGGGAATGACATCGGGATGTTTGCCAAACAAAAAGTCAGCAATTCCAGAGCCTTCTTCGGAGTCGTTCATCACGCCCTCGATCGGCGTCAGATTGACGAATTCTTCTTTTTCGGCATTGTAGTGCGGGGATTGTCGGATGCGATCGAGCCGTTCCCCTTTTGGTGTTTGTCCGATTTCGCGCCAGACGGCACATCCAGGATAAATCAGAGCAAGTATGAGCAGAACTAAGACGATTAAGAGTATTTTTTTGATCATTGAGTTACCCAGAAGAAGCACATCCCCCATAATTAAATTTACGTGATAATTCTGATAATACAACCAAAATCGATGTGGTTTCGAAATGTATCCAGTTCGTTTGCCGTATGTATTTGTGGTGATGATGATGCGCATTGAGGCAGAAAAACTCAGCGGGATTGATACGGAAACATGAAAAAATTGCGTGCATTGTAAGGGACTGATAGAATTTAAGCGGGAGTTTTCGGGGGATTGGATGATATTATATTTGGATACGATAGGTTATGCGTCGCAGCGGAAAAAGTGGGCTGGAACCCGGAACTCCGGTTTATATCGGTGAGAATCGGCTCGAACGAGCTCAAATCAATGTCATTCTTTACAGCGAAGATAAATTCGAAGAACATGATAATGTGGATTTGGATTCGCTCAGACAGAAAAAGGATGAAGAAGGCATTCTTTGGGTCAATGTTACGGGCGTTCATGATGTAGAAATGCTGAGGCAAATCGGTGAGATATTCGACGTCCATCCGCTTACGATCGAGGATATAGCCAATACGGATCAGCGCCCCAAGTTTGAGGATTATGAGGGGTATTTGTTCTGCGTTCTCAATATGATTCTGTATGATGAAAAAGAGCAGGAACTGGCGCTGGAACATCTGAGTATCGTGACGGGCAGCCATTATATTATTTCATTTCAGGAGGAGCCGGGGGACGTTTTTGACGGAGTTCGTGCAAGACTTCGGCAGAACAAGGGCAAGCTCAGAGTGACCGGCAGCGATATGTGCATGTATGCGCTGATGGATGCAATCGTCGATGGCTATTTTCTTGCGCTCGAAAAGATCGGAGATGGCATTGAGACCTGTGAAGACAATCTTTTCGTGAGTGCCGAAAAAATCGATTTGGCGGAGGTCCATGGGTTTAAACGGGAAATTCTGGATTTCAGGAAAAGCGTATGGCCTCTGAGGGAGGAAGTCGCGTCGCTCGAAAAGAGCTATTCCGTACTGATCACCCGGGATACCCGCGTATATCTGCGGGATGTTTACGATCATGTCATTCAGGTACTCGATATGATCGATTCCTATATTAATATTTTGGGCAGTATTCACGATACCTATCTGTCTTTGTCGAGCAACCGCATGAACGAAATCATGAAGGTACTGACGACAATTGCGACAATTTTCAATCCTCTGACCTTTATTGTCGGCGTATATGGCATGAATTTCGACAACATGCCCGAGCTGCACTGGACTTATGGATATGCGGTGGTTTGGGGCGTGATGATCGTGGTTGCCATCGGGCTGGTGGCCGTATTCAAAAAGTCCAGGTGGCTTTAGTTTTGCGTTTGCTGCAGCCGGACTGGGGGGAGGTGTGGTGATAGGGAACGTACCGTTCCGGGCTCATCCAATATTCATCACTCTGCGAACATGGCCAATAATTCTTTGAATTGGTCTTGAAAATTAAAGCAATTGATCTATATGCGGCCTGACCTGTGGTGTGTCCTGGTGGTACATGTACGTCTGCAGGTGATTCATTTCGGGGTTTTTCGCATGAAATATGTACTTTACATAGATTCCAGACAGGAAGAAATCGCGCGCGTATGCGAAAAGGTCAAGCTGCTTCTGGAGCTTTGGAAGATACGTTCGAACGATATCGAGCAGGCGGATTTTGCGTTAAATCAGCTGCTGACGAAGCTGATCGAGGTTTCGACCGAAGATCGGCTCAAGGTTGAGGTACATAAGCTTTTCGGTGACTGTGTCATCCGCATTTCCGGCCGCGGAACGCCGCTCAAGGATGAGGATATTCCGACGGGCATTGCGATGCCCGAGCTTTCGGAGGTCGACTCGGAGCAGGAATCGATCATCCGCGGGATCATCATCAAATCGTATGGGCGCAAGGTTTCGGTTCACAACAAGAAGGGCCTGAACATCGCGTCGATACTCGTCGAGACGAGCAAACAGCGGGCGCTTCGCAGAACGCTGGCTACGCTGGCACTGGGGGTGATTGCCGGATTTGTCGTTCGTGCTATCAATGTGGATTTGGCTTCGTCTTTTGCAGAAAACATCTGCACTCCGGTCTACACGATGTTTTTGGCTGCGATTAAGATGCTGGCGGCTCCGCTCGTATTTTTCTCGATTGCTGCTGCGTTTGCGAGCAACCGGGATATCCGCAGCATGGGCAAATTCAGCTTAAAGATGATGGGGGCATTTGCGCTGACATCCTTCATCGCGATTGGCGTTGGGATCCTGGCGTTTTACCTTCATCCCATCGGCGATCCGACACTCAGGAACATGGTGACGGAGAATGCCATTGCAGGGGCAGCCTCTTCGACATCGATTTCGATTAAAAACATGATTATCAATATTATTCCGACCGATTTGGTGAGTCCATTTCTGGAATCGGACATGCTGCAGGTCATGTTTTTGGCGATATTGGCTGGGTTTGGTGTAACGAAGCTCGGGGCGTCCGGTGGACAGGTCAATCACGCGCTCGACCTGTTGAATGAGTTATTCTTAAAAATAACCAAGATCGTCATCAAGTTTATGCCGCTTTCGATCTTTTGCGCCATGGCGAACATGGTGATCAAAACCGATACTTCTTCATTGATATCGGTAGGGCAGTGGATGCTGGCGACTGTGACGTGCTACGCATTTATGCTCATCGTGTATGCGGGCATGATTCCTGCGTTTACGCGGCTTTCGCCGATTACATTTTATAAAAAGTATGCGCCGGTCATGCTGAATGCGTTCGTGATATGTTCCGGCAATGCCGTGATGCCGTTCAACATGGAGATTTGCCGCACAAAACTCGGCATTTCTCCCAAGGCATATTCGTTTGCAATTCCGTTCGGCACTGTTCTGAATAAGAATGGCGGCTGCATTGTACTGATGATCAGTACGCTTTTCATGGCTCAGATATTCGGTGTGGAGGTTACCTCCGGCATGCTCGTGAGTCTGGCCGTGATGAACTATATTCTGTCGATCGCTGCGCCGGCAATCCCCGGATCACTTCTGATCTGCATCGCCATGATTCTGCCGATGATGAAGATTCCTGCGGATGCCATCAGTATTATTATCGGTATTTATGCGCTCGATTCAATGATCCAGACGGTTCTGAATGTTACCGGAACGGCGGTTTGTACGACGATCGCTGCAAAATCGGAAAAATTGATCGATATGAAGATTTGGAATGAGGAGTAGATTGTTTTTGGCCGTACACAGCCTTGTTTTTTAATAGTTTTGATGCAGGCAGCATGATGCTGTGATATAAACCTCAATGAAACGCGCGTTTCATTATTAAAGGTGAATATTCACGGGAGCAAAATCATGGATACCAAACCGACGCCTGCAGAGAGTGAGCTCATTTTCCCTTTGGATTCCAAACCACCCCTCGGTGTAGCTTTCATCGCTGCACTGCAGCACATCCTCTCGATGATTCTGAGTGTCATGGCGCCTCCCTCGATTGTGGGGGCCGCCCTCGGGCTCGATGCACTGACCATTGCCTATCTTGTCAGTATGTCGCTGCTGTTTGCCGGTATCGGTATATTCTTTCAGGCCAAGCGCCCCCTTGGAATCGGTTCCGGAATGCTCAGCATCCAGGCAACGAGCTTTGTTTTTCCGGGTGCGTTGATTGCTGTGGGTACCGTTCTGCTCAAGGAACAGGGAATGTCGACCGATCAGATGCTCGCCACTTTGTTCGGAACCTGTTTTATCGGCGGCATTATCGTGATGATATGCAGCCGTTTTATCCGGTATCTGCAAAAGATCATCACGAACACCGTTTCGGGAGTGACCGTCATGATGATTGGTCTTTCGCTGATTCACGTGGCGGCAGACAGTTTTGCCGGCGGTCAGGCTGCGCGCGCTGTCGGAGAATACGGTTCCGTGAGCAATCTCTGCGTCGGAGCTTCGGTTTTGCTCGTCATTCTCATCTGCAACCGAATTCGCGTCAAGTTCATCCGAATGAGTGCCCTCGTCATCGGTATTGTCGTGGGATTTATCGTTTCTGCCTGTCTTGGTATGGTGGACTGGTCAATTCTGAGTCAGACCCATCACTGGTTCGAGTATCCGGTTCCCTTCAAATTCGGTTTCTTCGAATTCAATCTGCAGGCACTTCTGGCGATTGCTTTTCTTTTTCTCGTGACGGTTATCGAGGCCATCGGGGATTTGACCGCCACGAGTGCCGTATCCGAACAACCGACTGAGGGCAAGCTGTTCGAGAGCCGTCTGACCGGCGGTATCCTCTGCGATGGTCTAATGACCTCTCTGGGGGCCATGTTCGGATGTTTTCCCGTCGCGACGTTTTCGCAGAACAACGGCGTGATTCAGCTCAGCGGTGTTGCCAGCCGCCGCGTGGGCATCATTTGCGGGTTCATATTCATTGCGTTTGCTCTGTTCCCGTTCATCGTCGTGCTATTTCAGCTGATTCCCGAACCGGTACTGGGCGGTGCACTTCTCGTCCTCTTTGGTTCCATCACTTGTTCGGGTATACGCATACTCGCTCATAACAAAATAGACCGCCGCGAATCTCTCATCATTGCAGCCTCACTCGGGGTGGGGGTGATGACGATGGTTTCTGCGGATGCGTTTGCAATGCTGCCCAGTGTCCTGCGCATGTTTTTTGATTCATCCATCGTTGCGGGCGGCGTTTCGGCAATGATTTTCAATCTCGTTCTGCCCAAAAATATATAATCTTTTTTATTTCTTTTTACTCGCTATTGGCCCGTTGGGGCCAATACGCTTCGTGGGCGCACCTATGCCGATGGGCATACGGTGCGCCATTTTTATATATTATTCAGTCATCCCCTTGATTTTGGAAGCATCCACCAGGGTATAGAGATATGTGGGCTGAGTCGTATCCGTCGTCAGTGCGGAGATAAACTGCGTAAAATACGAAATGGGGATATTGAGACATCCCTGCGAAGAAGTTTCGTTGTCGGGACTTGTATGGATGTTGATGCCGATATCGCGTATGGCATCGCGGTAGCGGATGTAGACATGCTGGAACAGGCTGGCTCTGGCTGCAGCATTATCCTCGCTGTACACCTCTGATGCAGGTTTATCGAACAAATATCTGCATTCATCGTCCGTATAGGTGACAAAATACTTTTTGAACCATGCTTCGAGCGCATCATTGATGGAAAGATCCGGAAATTCGGCAGTAAGCAAGGCATCTTCGGGATAAAGATTGGCGAGTACTTTCCTTGCGGCCGTAAGCTCGTGTTCCTGGAGCGCTCCATCGCTTGCGTTGTTGTTGAGTCGGAAATCCCTGATGACTTCGGATGCTCCGGATGCGTGGATCGATTGGTCGGCGTAGCTTTGCTGATCGTATGTATTCCGGATTGCCCGGTACCTGATTCTGGGGAGTTCTGTCTTGCTCAGCAAGTTTTCCAAATCTTCTTTCGCAATCTGGGAATAGTCTGAACCGGAACGAATCTCAGGTGCAAGCAGTTCGAGGGTTTCGTCGCTGTTGTAGCATGCATTGAGTACAGCCATCGCATGGTTAAAGAGTGATGTGCTGTGAAAATCGATAGCTCCAATGTATTGACCGTCCCGCAGATGTGCGGTTCCGTCGAACAGCGGATTTTCTTCGCTTCCCCATTGCATGCCGGGATCGACGTTGAGCGGGACCACCTGGACAAAGTATTTGTCGGAGCCGTCTGAATTGTCTTTCCATATCGTCAGCATGGTGTCATCGAACGGATGCTGGCCGGATCCCTGGCACAACTCATCATTGGAAGCAAAGTGCGAAACCGCCGAATAGTTCAGGCTGCTCTTTTCGATGTTCTGGATGTACTGTTCGGCACTCCCAGTACGGCGTATGGTGTCATTGTCAATGACGGCACCGCGAATGGCGAGAAGATTACGCACGCCGGGCGTGGTATCGAAATAGCTGCCGAACTGTTCGATGATATCCCTGCATCGTTTGTAGACGGATTCATCGACTGACGTCTGAATATCGGATATTCCGCGGATGAGAACTTCGTTGGGCGTGGTGTATGGGCCAATCAGCGCTTTGAGTCCGGATTCGTCAAACAGTTCCGATTCGGCTTTGAGCAGCGTTTCGGCGTCGATGCGTCCGCCCTTGGATTCACCGAACCATTCCTTCTGGCGTTCCGACAGTTCTTCGATGGTATCTTTATCGAATCTCACTGCAGCATCCAGTGAGGAGCGATCGATGTTCATGCCCAGGGACTGCTTTAATTTGAGAACGAAACGAATGGGCAGCGATCGTCCTTCATTGAACTGTATTGCTGCCTGAATGGGATCAACCGGCTCGGGCTTGGGCTTCTGTTCGTCCGTCGGTTTCTGTTGGTCCGTTGGTTTCTGTTGGTCCGTTGGTTTTTGTTCGTCAGAAGGTTTTTGCTGTTCCTGGTTCTGATGCGGGTCATCATCTGACCGGTCATCTTCAGCACACGAGGTCATCAGCAGTAATGGCAGAATAGCACACAAATACTTATGTCTGGTCATGATACTCGCTCGAATTCTAATAGCAGTGGTGAGTGCGGTATATCCGGGTATACCGAAGGAATAAATTATACTGCGAGACTTTTGTGCTGCGCAATAAACTGCACTTTCGATGCCCTTCCCTGGGCATCGCAGCTGCAGTATTCTGTATTATACATAAAATTTTGAGTAAAGCGATGTGAGGCTTGAAAAAATAGGACTGAAGTATTTAATATTGGTGTGGCTTTTGTGTGTAGGTCGTCATATTCAGCCATGGAGTCCAGACAATGAAAAACGTATTTCGCTTTTTGCTTATCGCAAGTTTGTGTCTATTGGGGTGTAATGATAGCTGGGAGGAGCCCGATGCGAGTCAGGATGGAACATCAGAAGGAGAGCAGAAGCCTGATGCGACAAAACCTCAACCGAAGCCTGAACCAGCGAATTCATGCGTTTCGCAGACATGCAATGGTGCGAAGGTATGTTTGATGAACGATGCTTTGAATTGCGGAAAATGCGGCAATGAGTGTCCCGAAGGCATTGCGTGCGAGAACGGCGAATGCAAAACCGATAAGACAACTGATCCCGAAAAGCCTGGACCAAAAGATCCGGAACCGAAGGCATGTGACGGTAAGCTTTGCAATGACGAATGTGTCGATATTCATACGGATGTGAGGCATTGCGGCGAATGTGACCATGCCTGCGGCGATAATCAGCATTGCAGTGATGCGAAGTGCGAATGCGATGAATCTTTGACGATGTGTTCGGATACCTGTGTGGATCTTAAGACCGACAATAATAACTGTGGTGAATGTGGTAAGCAGTGCAGCGAGGGATTGCATTGCAGCGATGCGAAGTGCGTATGTGATGATACTTTGACGATGTGTTCGGATGTCTGTGTGGATCTTAAGACCGACAATAATAATTGTGGTGCATGTGGAACGCAATGCGGCGAGGGACTGCATTGCAGCGATGCGAAGTGTGAATGTAATGATCGTCAGATGATGTGTTCGGATGTCTGTGTGGATATTAATACAGATAATAATAATTGCGGCGCGTGTGGTACACAGTGTGGTGAATCGAAGCATTGCAGCGATGCAAAGTGTGAATGTGATGATCCTGCACTGACGGTGTGTTCGGATGCATGTGTAAACATCAAGACCGACAAAAATAATTGTGGTGCGTGCGGTACCAAATGCAGTCCGATTCAGGTGTGCAAGGATGGTGGCTGCAAAGCGAGTGAGGGTCAGAAAGTCATCGATTATGCCGAGAAGTTTTTATACACAAATACAAATACATGTACTTATGATTTACTTCTGGAAAAGATAATGCCAAATCTGGCCAATATGTCGCCGCTTGGAGCAAAAGCGAACTATGGATATGATTTGAACTGTGCCAATTTTGTAGCAACGTGTTTGCTGGATACGGGGGATATGACGCCTGAAATAAAAGATCAGGTTCCAGATAAGTGGCCGTATTCAGTAGATGGTTTGAAAGGACTCTGCAATAATGGGAAAACAGCTTATCGTGAGATTGATCCCAAAGATGCACAACCTGGAGATATCTGGTACTGGAAAGATGATAAGCATAGTCATGCAGAGCTCATTGTTAGTGTGGATGTTGAGAATGGTTTTTTCACGCAGATAGGATCCAATAATTTTGAAGCAGATACAAAGCCGCTTCCCTGTAAGAATAATCATAATACGGACAGCAAGTATTCGGATAACCCAGGTGCTTATCAACGTGTTACGTTACATGATCGACCGATTACGGAGGGAACAGTCTGTTCGAAGCGCTGATTCATCCAAAGGAGCCGCCGGCGTATGAAATAGCCGGCGGAGCGCGGCGTATGCATGCATAGCCGCGCAGGGGGGGCGTATGCGGCATCCGACGCATAGAACCGCAACTCAGATAACAATCAGTATCGAACACGCATTGCTGCGATGCGGACGAGTATCCACTAACAGCAATCGTTGGTATTCCGGATATATGTCTTGTTTTGCAGAAAAACTTCTTTGCAATCAATATTGTGCAAAATTTTGCAATATTTAGCGATTGAATTTTTTTATGCAGTCATGTTATTTTAATCAGCAGCAGTATAGTACTGCTACTTAATCCAGGAGCATTAATATGGGTAAATTTGTCATTTCTGAAGCGAAGACGGGCTTTATGTTTAACCTTAAGGCCAACAATCACGAGGTTATTGCAACATCGCAGATCTACAAATCACTGGACAGCTGCAAGGCCGGCATTGAAAGCGTTCGCAAGAATGCACCGGAAGCACCTGTAGAGGATCAGACTGTCGAGAATTTTGAGCAGAAATCTCATCCGAAATTTGAAGTTTATGCCGATAAAGCCGGTGAATTCCGTTTTCGTCTGAAAGCACGCAATGGCGAAATCATTGCAGTTGGCGAAGGTTATAAAGCCAAAGCCGGTTGTATGAACGGCATTGAAAGCATCCGCAAGAATGCTCCTGATGCTGAAATTGTGATGGATGCGAAGGCAGATGCCTGATATATTGCACCTGCCGGGCAATTCCGGCAATGATTGAAATTTGATGAGGGCTCGATTCGGGTCCTCATTATTTTTATAGTGATATATAAGTTTAACAGATTTAGAGATATGGATAAAAGCGAATTCTCTCCTGCAAAAGAAACTTCTTCAGGGTATCGTGGGTATTCCGAAGATTCGAATCTTGCTGAAATACATCCGGAACTTGCCAATAAGTACCATGATATCAGTTATATTGCATCGGGGGCGCAGGGAACTGTACTCTGTGCACTTGATGATTACGGAAAGAAAGTCGCCATCAAGGTTCTGGATATACAATCCGTCGAGAGCTTTAAAGATATAGAGCTGTTTGAACGTGAAATCGAAACGCTTCGCAATCTGAGCGTTCCCGGGGTTCCGGCTTTTATAGAAACAATCAGAACAGACCGTTATATGTATCTGGTTGAAGAATATATATCGGCACTTTCTCTCGATAAGTATATTTCCAGCGGAAAGCGGTTCCTATTTGGAGATATTCTGATTATTCTGAGAAAGACTGCTCGAATACTTCAAACTATTGAATCCGGCATTCCGCCGATTATTCATCGCGATATTAAACCGGCCAATATACTCGTTTCTGATGATATGAGCGTCTGGCTGGTCGATTTTGGAGTCGTGGCATCGAAGCGCCAGAAGTCCTTTGCGACGACATTTGCAGGGACTGCCGGATATCTGGCTCCGGAACAATTGTACGGCAAAGTGACGCCTGCAGCAGATATCTTCAGCCTGGGCATGACCATGATCCATCTGGTAACATCCGTATCGCCCTGCGAAATGGAGATGGATGATCTGGATCTGAAATTTGAAAAGTATATTCCGGAGAATGTCCCCAATTGGTTTTGTGAACTGCTTAAGAAGATGATCGACCCGAGCCCGAAGAAACGCATTCAGAATGGCAATGAATTGATTCAGGTTCTCGATTTCGGTATCAAATGTGATCCCAATTTGAAGCATGTCTTTGAGAATGCGGAGTCAGCCTGTAGTCAGGACCGTGGCAAATCAGAACAGGGCAGAGGGGGGCTGGTTTCGGAATCGGGTTCGCAGGATGCGCATCTGTCCAAAAAAGTAAGTGGAAAGTATAAAGTATTTCTGGTTATATTAATTTTTACGATTACTTTGTCATTCACTCGTTTTGTCGGCAGATTGGGGTTGTTCCTGGTGCCGATGGTAGCTTTAGGCATTTATTTGATTGTGAGATCGAAAAAAAGCGGTGGTTAGTTGGTAATTCGTAATGCATAATTCGTAATGCATAATGCATAATGCATAATGCTTAATGCTTAATTCATAAAGGATAGAGACGTGCGGGCCGCGCGTCTGTACTCATGCATGTACCGCAGATGTGCAATCGCCGGTACGTGCTGGGGGCCCAACTGAGAGCCCGGGGGAAAAAGAAGAGCAGTCTTGGAAATGAATAATAATGCTACAATTTTTGCCGATTTGAATTTAAGATAAGTGCCGTTGTTTGTCTGTACCCATTTGAGGGCAGTTCGTATTCTTTTTTGTTTGTGTATAAAGCCATGATCGACCATCTCATTCAGTTTCTCGGAGAATCTCCTGTCAATTTCCTCGCCGTCCGTGCTGTTGCCAAAAGGCTCGAAGCTGCCGGCTTTGAGCGCTTTGATGCGAGTGCTGCCATGGGCAGTATTCAAGCGGGAGCGAAGTTTTATGTGACCAAGAATGATTCGTCAATTTCTGCTTTTCAGGTTGGTGAGCAACCGCTGGCAGAGAATGGTTTTCATATTATCTGTGCGCATGCAGATTCACCGACGTTTCGCATCAAGCCGAATCCCGAGATTCGCGTTGAAAATAAAATTGTCAAACTGAATGTCGAAGTTTACGGCGGGGCGATTCTAAGTACATGGTTCGATCGACCGCTGAGCATTGCGGGACGCGTGATCGTTCGGACGGATGATATCATGCATCCGGAGACGATGCTTTTGCATATCCGGCGGCCGCTGCTGACGATTCCGAGTCTGTGCATTCATTTTAACCGGCAGGTCAACGACGGTGTCAAGCTGAGTGTTCAGAAAGATATGCAGCCGATGCTTGGATTTGTGACTGAATCGTTCGAAAAGAACGGGCTGCTCGTACAGATTATCTGCAAGGAACTTGGAATTAGGGCCGAAGACATACTCGATTTTGATCTCTATCTGTACGATACGACGCCAGCCTGTGTTCTGGGCGCAAGCGACGAATTCATTTCTGCGGGAAGGCTCGATGATCTTTCGATGGTCCATGCGGGGCTTGAGGCCATGCTTGCTGTTTCGGACAAAGTGCCGCAAACGACCCGCATTTTAGCGATATTTGATAATGAAGAGACTGGTTCGCACACAAAACAAGGTGCGGCGAGTCCGTTTTTGGCGAGTATGATTCAGCGGATGGTTTTGAAACAAGGGGGGACGCAGGACGATTATTATCGCGCTGTCGAGCATGCCTTTATGATTTCGGCGGACAATGCACATGCATTTCATCCGAACTATGGCGAAAAGTACGATCCGGTTTGTCATCCGATGCTTGGCGGCGGACCAGTCATCAAGTTCAATGCGGCGCAGAAATATGCCAGCGATGCTGTGAGTGCGGCTGTTTTTGAGGGAATCTGCCGCAAAGCCGGCGTGCCCTGTCAGCGTTTTGTGAACCACAGCGACGTCGCCGGCGGCAGCACACTCGGCAACATCCTGACTGCGACAATGCCCCTTGCCGGTGTCGATATGGGCAATCCGATACTCGCCATGCACAGCGTGCGCGAAACCGGGAGTGTACGGGATCATGAGTACTGCATTCGGGCGTTCAGGGCATTTTATGATTGAGCTTAGGGAACATCTGAGCAATTGGCCCCTTTCCCCCCATCCCCTTTCCCCAATGGGGCAAGGGGAGTAGTTTTTACAACACAGTTTTGTCGCACCAGACAATTATTCAGAGATTCCTTAGAGCTTAGAGCTTTGAGTTATAGAGGTGAATGCATTTACCGATATTTTTGCAAGAACCTCTGTGATTGTGTGACATCCAACTCCCAACTCCCAACTCATGAGCTGTTTTATACAACAGCGATTGGTTGCGCCAGACACTTATTCAGACATTCTTTAGCGCCTAGAGCTTGGGGATTACCACTTTTGAATGCTGATGAGTTGAATTCATTGATGTTTTTACTTTACAAATGCCAGGGATTATAATGGAGGTGCATTGGCCTGTGTTCTGTGTGAACAGAATGGGATGAATGAACGCATTGAGTGAAGAAGAACGTTAATTATGAAAACCGGAAGAAATATATTACTGGCTATTTCGTGTTTGAGTTTTTGTGGGCTTGGAGCGTGTGGCGGCAATGTCGCACATTATTATAAAGATTTTGAATCATTGTGTGAGGACAGCGGCGGAGAATATAAAGACAATGGTATATGCAAGTGCGATGTGGACTGTTCGGAAGGGGTGATTTGCGTCAAAGGCGTGTGTGCCAATAAGGGGGAGTGTAAAGGGGATGGCTATGTGTGCAAAATTAGTGATAATCAGAGTATAATATATCAATGTGTCAATGAATCGTTAAAAGAAATCCGGACATGTGACGTTAAGGAATGTAAGCAGAAAGTGGATGATAAATGCGCAGTTTGTGAAAGTGGAAGTCATATGTGCAAGAAATCAGATACTACAGATGAGAATGTGCATTATATGTGTATTTATGGTGAGTGGGTGGAATCCAATACATGCATTAATGATGCTTCGTGCAATAAGAAAGGGAGGTGCGGGGTATGTAAGGATGGAACAAAGAAATGTGATGCTGGAGAAATAAAAGAATGCAAAGATGGTGGTTGGATTGCGAGAGAGACTTGTATAAGCGGAGTATGCCTGAACAATAGTATTTGCTCAAATTGCGCAATTGGTTTTGTAGAATGTCAACCTGGAGTAAATGGAGAGAACGCGAAGCTTGTGCGGTGTACTGATGGTAAATTTGTGCCATTTGATGAATGTGCTTCTTCTGAGTGTGATAGTGAAGGCACGGGGTGCAAGGATGTTGTGACATGTACTCAATCCTATAAAAAGTGCGAGGTAGATGGGATAGTTGAATGCGTTAAGGGACAAGCGAAAACGAGCCAAGCGTGTGGAGAGAAGCTGAAATGTAAGGATGATCAAACCTGTGAAAATTGTTCAGCGGAGTATTCCGAATGTCTGGATGGAAAGTATATTAGATGTATTAATGATGAATTGGTAGAAGATAAAGAAAATTCTAATAAATGTGAGACAGAATGTTCAGGGAATGAGAAAAAATGTATGAATAATTGGAGCTGGGCTGAATGTACTGGAGAAAACTGGAGTGAATCGTTCCCGTGTGCTGATAATCAAATATGCGAAGATGGCACATGTCGTGAATGTAATGGAGATGAATGTCACCCTGAGTGTAAGGATGGCAAGTGTGAGGAACCGCCAGGCGAGAACTGTACATCAGGAGAAGTCAGTTGTGAGGGGAATTTTGTAATAAATTGCGATGAGAACGGTAAATGGGTAAAGGAGGAGTGTCCCCCTGGTCAGCATTGCAGAGTTGACGAACTAAAATGTGTAGATAATTGTACGGATGGCGGGTGTCCAGAAGGTGAACATTGTGACGCCGAAACGAATGAATGTGTTAAAAACAGTGGTGATGAATGTGATAAGGATAAAATAGTTAAAAGATGTGAAGATGATGGGGATAATAAAGTCGGAACTATTATTGCATCATGTAATGGAACACAGGGAACAAGAGAAGAATGTGTAGATGGAAATTCCTGCAATGCAGAAATGACGGATTGTGGTGAGTGTCAAAATGGTGATAGGAAATGTGAAGATCAGGCTGTTAAAGAATGCACTGATGGAAATTGGATAACTAAAGACTGTGGTGCGGGAGAAAAATGTGAAGATGGAATATGTGAAATTAGCTGCCACCAGGGCAATTTCAGATGTGATAACAATAACCTACAACAGTGTTTGAATGGGAACTGGATCACTAAAGATAAATGTATTGAGAAGATATGTGATATATATAATGGGTGCATGGAGGATGGAACTGCATGTAGGTTTGATGGAGATATATACTGCGGCACATGGTATATTGCGACTTGTAAAGATGGAAGCGTCAAAGTAATTGAATCCAAGCCCGGAATTGACTCTGGAGTTCAAAAGTCTATAAATTGCAAGTTAGATACTGAGCGTTATGTGAAAATTAGTTTTGTTTGTAATCCATCAAGTGTCAGTAGTTTGAGTATGGTGTGTGAAAAAATGGATAAAAAAAGCGACGCTGGCAATATGACGTACTGCTCAGAATATTTTTCTGTAGAGGATAAAAGTAATGTCGTATTGACATTTAATAAGCAAAAATTGAAGTGTACCTACTAATAGTTTGAATGGTTTTGGCGTTTATTTTGCTGCTTTTAGTGTTTATTCAGAATGTATCGCCGCGCGTATTGTCGTCAGACAATAGCGCGGCGCAAATGCGAGCGTATGCATGCGTGAGGCCGGAGGCCGAACGTGTGCATAGCGAGCGAAAAATAAATAGTAGATAATAGTAAGTGCATAGTAGTTAGCGATTGTGTGTAGGTGTTTATGTGTGTGGGTAATACAGTGTTTCAAAAAATATAGTTTGAGCCGATATTTTTTTTGCATTTTCATGGCAATTATCTGATAAAAGCCGTTCATTCTATTCGGGTATGGCGGGATGGTCCCGGAACCCAGGCACGATTTTTTGGAGAAGGAACCGTGAAAGAAACGACATTTATGACAGACGCCCAGTTTGCATGTCAGGCAACGAGCTGCGAATTCTGTGAAAACAAACCCTGTATGACGGCATGTCCGGTCAATTGTTCGCCGGCCGATTTTATCATGGCTGCGAAGCAGGGTGAGAAGAGCGATATCGCCCGAGCTGCCGCAGAAATTCTGACCGCCAACCCGATCGGCGGCGTCTGTGGTTTGATTTGTCCGAATCAGTATTGTCAAAAAGCCTGCAGCCATAAGGCGATGGATGGTTCTGCGATTGAGATTCCGCGCATGCAGGCATACGTCATCAACAAGGCCAAGAAACTCGGTTTGATGCCTGAAATTCGCCGTGCGGCGGCCAAGGGCAAATCCGTCGGCATCATCGGCGGCGGTCCTGCGGGTATTGCGGCGGCAGCGATTCTGGCTCAGCGCGGTTATGATGTTACCATCTATGATCGCAATGCGAAGCTTGGCGGTGCACTGAATCTGATTCCCGATGATCGTCTTCCGAAGGATGTTCTGGCCAGCGATGTCGAATGGGCACTCAAGGTCAATGGCATTACGGTAAAGACCGGCGTTTCGGTGACGGTCGATGAAGTGGCTGCGAAACACGATGCATGCTGCGTCGCAGTTGGTCGCTACAAACCCTACAAACTCAATATCGAAGGTGAAGACAAGGCGCTGTTCGGCAATGAGTTTTTGGCGAAGAAGCCTGCTCTGAGCGGCCGTACCATCATCATCGGCGGCGGTGCCATCGCGGTTGACTGTGCGCTCGAAGCACTTCGTCTCGGTGCATGCTGCGTCGAAATGATCGCCAACGAAAAATGGTCTGAACTTCCGCTTACGCCGAACGAGAAGAAACACATCGAAGATGCCGGCATTGAAGTGACGGGCCGCACGCGCGTGACGAAGATCATCGTTAAAGACGGCGCAGTTGCCGGTATTGAGACGAAACGCGTCCGCCTGAACGGCACGAAATTCAGCATTCGCGACTGCGAAGATGTCGAGGGTACGGAATGCACGATGATGAACGTGAAGAACGTCATCATTGCCATCGGCAACGCGAGCGAAGTCGCCATCGAAGATAAGAAGGGCGTGTTCTATGCCGGTGACTGCTGGCATGGTCCTTCGACGGCCGTCGAAGCCGTTGCAACGGGCAAGAATGCTGCTGCTGCCATCGACGATTATCTGAGCGGCAAAGCAGCTGAACTCAAGGTCGTTCGTCCTGCCAAGAGCACCGTTAAAATGGATGGCTACAATGCGACGCCGGTTTCGCTCGAAACCGATTTCTTCGGCCGCAAGCTTCCGAATCCGTTCCTGCTTTCGGCAGCGCCTCCTTCGGATGGTCTGGAGCAGATGCGCCGCGCGCTCAAGGCCGGATGGGCCGGTGGCTTTATGAAAACTGCATTTGACGGCCTGGATATTCATATTCCTGCCGGTTACATGTTCCAGCTCGAAAACGAGACGTACGCAAACTGCGATAACGTTTCGGAACATCCGATCAACCGCGTTGCGCATGAAGTCAAGATTCTGCGCCAGGAATTCCCGGATCGTCTGATTGCGGCATCGACCGGTGGCCCCGTGACAGGTCACGATGAACACGATCGCGCCGGTTGGCAGTCGAACACGAAGAAACTCGAGGCCGCCGGCTGCATGGCTATCGAATATTCACTGTCGTGCCCGCAGGGCGGCGACGGCACCGAAGGCGACATCGTTTCGCAGAATGCTGCGCTGACTGCCAAGATCATCGACTGGGTCATGGAAGTTTCCGATCCCGAGATTCCGAAACTCTTCAAACTGACCGCAGCTGTGACCAGCGTCGCCGTCATCCTCAAGGCCATCAAGGGCGTTCTGGACAAATATCCCAACAAGAAAGCCGGTGTCACACTCGCCAACACCTTCCCGTCGTTCACGTTCCGCAAACACATCGATGGCAAGGAACACGCATGGGATCAGGGCGTCGTCATCGGTATGTCCGGTCATGGTGTCACCGCGATTTCGAACAACTCGCTGTGGTCAGTCCGCAACAGCGGCGTTGCCGTCAGCGGCAACGGCGGCCCGATGAATTACAAGGATGCCGCGAACTTCCTGGCCCTCGGTGCCATCAACGTTCAGTTCTGCACGATCGCCATGAAATACGGCGTCGGCATCATTCGTCATCTGTGCGAAGGCCTTTCGAAGAACATGGAAGAACGCGGCATTCACTCGATCGATGAACTCATCGGCCGCGGCAAGAATTCACTGACGGACTTCATGGATCTTTCGCCGGTCAAACGCATTCCGCAAATCGACGAAGACCTCTGCGTCAAATGCGGCAACTGCACGCGCTGCTCGTACTTCGGACTCATTCAGGAAGGTGACAAGATCGTCGCACATCCCGAAAACTGTGTCGGCTGCACGATTTGCGCCCAGAAATGCTTTGCCAAAGCCATCACGATGCGCGACAGAACGCCGGCTGAGCTGGCTGCCTATCCGAATCCGCTCGAAGGTTGGAAATAATATATATATATGCTCGCTTTGAGACGTGTCACGACACGTCTCTACGGCTCGCATCTCGCCTTGGGGCGGGTCAAAGACCGCGCCCCTACGGCTCGCTTAACGCCGCTATTGCCAAAGGCAATACGCGGCGTTTTCTTTTGGTTTTGTTTAACCAACGCAGATTATGGATATGGCCTTGTTCTGTCTTCCCTTAAGGACGATTATCCAACAAATGTTAATATGAATTCATTCTAAGTTCATTCGGCAGCGCAATTTTTTTGTTTCTTGTCAATGCGTTGATGAATATCTATATTCTATACGGTGTGCTCTGTGTGTTGGATAATATCGTTCACTGCTTTGACCGGAGACTGATATATGAAGAAACTTGCGTTTTGCTTTGCTGTCGTATGCTTTGCTTTTATTGGCTGCAGTGATGTTTCTGAGGAAGAGGGTACTTCCGGGGGAGATGGTACTTCTGAGGGCGTTGGTACTTCTGAGGGCATTGATACTCCTAAGAAGGATCCCAATGGTTGTGTTCCCGCGACTTGTGATGGGGCGAAGGTGTGCCTGAAAACGGACAGCAATCATTGTGGACGTTGTGGTCATGCATGCTCTGATAATCAGGTGTGCAACGATCAGAAATGTGAAGACATAAAAGACGGAAACGGGCAGAAACCGGCATGCTCTGATACTGTGTGCGATGGAGCGTGTGTCGATATCAAAACGGACAGCAAACATTGCGGTGACTGCGGTCATGCCTGCGGCGAAGGTCAATCCTGCATCGAGGGTGTGTGTAAGGACCAGTCCGGGCCTGAGTGTTCAGGAAAAGTATGCGATGGAGCATGTGTCGATATCAAAACGGACAGCAAGCATTGCGGCGACTGCGGTCATGCCTGCGGCGAAGGTCAATCCTGCATCGAGGGTGTGTGTAAGGACCAGTCCGGGCCTGAGTGTTCAGGCAAAATGTGCGATGATTCGTGTGTCGATATTAAAGCAGACATTAAGCATTGCGGTGACTGCGGTCATGCCTGTGGCGAAGGTCAATCCTGCAGCGAGGGTGTGTGTAAGGACCAGTCCGGGCCTGAGTGTTCAGGAAAAGTATGCGATGGCGCGTGCGTGGATATCAAAACAGACAGCAAACATTGCGGTGACTGTGGGCATGCCTGCGGCGAAGGTCAATCGTGTAATGACGGCGTCTGCAAGGATGCTTCGTCGACGTGTGATGAAGATCATAAGTGCGATGGCATGTGCGTCGATTTCAACACGGACAACAAACATTGCGGCGGCTGCGGATATGCATGCGGTGCGGGACTTCACTGCGAAAACATGAACTGTGCGTGCGATGACAAGGCTCTGACCAAATGCGGTTATAATCTCTGCGTGAATTTGAAGACGGATTCCAATCATTGCGGCGAGTGCAACAAAGCCTGTTCCAATGGCGGAACCTGTACAAATGGTGCTTGTTCCGGAGGTGTTACTCCTCCGCCGGAACAGACAGAGGGGGCAGGGCCTGTTACGGGCCCCGGCGCGCATGTGATTGAGTATGCACGCCAATTTTTATACAGCAATACCCACATGTGTACATACGATCTTAAAGCGCAGGGGAAAATGAATACGTTGATCGATTTATCTGACTTTCATGATGCGGAGCTTAATAAGAAATATAATTATGGGTATGAAGGCAATTGTGCAAATTTTGTCTCTGCAGTGCTGATCGATACGAACGAAGTGACGGCCCAGGATTTTCTAAATGCTGCGAATCCTGATTATAAGTATCGTGAGATGGTTGAATCCTTTATTGATCTTTGTCAGAGAGGGGCTAAGGGATATCATTTCCTTTCGGATGTGACCAAGGCTCAGGCGGGAGATATATGGATTGCACATGGTTATGATAAAGATGGTAATAAGCGTAACCATGTGGAACTCATCATTAAAGTCGAAGGGGAATATTTCTGGCAGATCGGTTCCAATAACTATGGAAATGAAAATGACAAGATTGGATGTCTGCAGAATCCCGGTACCGATCCCAAATATTCAACCAATGCCAAGAAATATCAGCGAGTTACGGAGCATAAGCGTCATATCTCCGATGGAGATAATGTGAGGTTTGTCTGTTCCAAGCGTTGATGTATATTTAATATACTGTATATGAACGCCGCGATATCTGTTGGATATATGCGGCGTTTTTTTATGGAGTTTTCAGAGCATTCATATTCTCTGCAGAGCATTGTTTTCTTATAGTTCACACGGCCATCCGTCATCATTTGAATTGGGATCATGCATGAGCTGGGTCAGGGTAATGCTGTCAAAATATGAATTGAGCATTTCGTGCAGTTTTTTCCACATCGGGAGTGTGCGGCAGCATTCTGCGCGTTCGCAGGGAGCAGCTCCGCATTCGAGGCATGAAACCGGAGCCAGATCTCCTTCGGTCAGACGCAGAATCTCACCGACTGTGATATCCTGAGGTGTCTTTGTCAGACGGTAGCCGCCGCCTTTGCCATGGATACCGTTGATCAGTGCGTTTCGACTCAGGACTGGCAGGATCTGTTCGAGATATTTGAGTGAAATGCCCTGCCGATCCGCGACGACCTTCATGGGTACATAACCTTCGGCCTCGTGTTCCGCCAGATCGATCATCACTCGCAGGGCATATCGTCCTCTCGTCGAAATCTTCATTTTATCTCCAATGGTTAACCCCGACGGGGTTCAAGGGGGGAATACCGTTTATTCCCCGGTAGCTTTCACAACCGGGGGCTACAAGCCGTGAAGCCCTGACGGGCTTCCTGAACGATCCGGAATACCGGAGATTAGTTGGCGAACAGCGGGGTTGTCAGATAGCGATCGCCTGTGTCCGGCAGAAGGACGACGATTTTTTTGCCGGCATTTTCGGGACGTTTGGCCAGCTGGATTGCAGCAAACAATGCGGCGCCCGAAGAAATACCAACCAGAACGCCTTCTTCGCGGCCGATTCTCTTGCCCGTTGCAAAAGCATCTTCGTTCGAAACCGTAATGATTTCATCGTAGATCTTGGTGTTCAGAACATCGGGAACGAAACCGGCACCGATTCCCTGGATCTTGTGGGGACCGCTGACGCCCGTCGACAGAACAGGGGACGTTGCCGGTTCGACGGCGACAACTTTCACATCCGGTTTTCTGCTCTTGAGGTATTCACCCACACCGGTGATCGTCCCACCGGTACCTACACCGGCAACAAAGATATCGACTTCGCCATCGGTATCATCAAAGATCTCTGGCCCTGTCGTTTCACGGTGTGCCTTGGGATTTGCCGGATTAACGAACTGGCCGGGGATAAAGCTGTTCGGATTTTCAGCGGCGAGTTCATTGGCTTTGGCAATGGCTCCCTTCATACCCTTGGCGCCTTCGGTCAGAACGAGTTCTGCACCGTAAGCCTGCATGAGCTGTCGGCGTTCGACGGACATCGTTTCGGGCATGACGAGGATGATTCGATAGCCGCGGGCGGCTGCGACGGATGCCAGACCAATACCTGTATTTCCGGATGTCGGTTCAATGATGACCGAACCGGGTTTCAGTTTTCCTGAGGCTTCTGCATCGTCGATCATGGCTTTGGCAATGCGATCCTTGACAGAACCGGCTGGATTGAAATACTCAAGTTTTGCAAGGATAGTGGCTTTGAGGTGCTCGGAACCTTCGATGTGCGAGAGTTCAAGAAGAGGGGTTTTGCCAATAAGCTGATCTGCAGAGGTAAAGATTTTCGACATGGTAAGATCTCCAAAAAAGAATGTTTTGAGAAAACCTACCAACCCGGTAGGTTGAGGTGTATTTAAATAAATCTACCTACCATGTCAATAGGTAAATAAAAAACGGGATGAAAAAAAATTGTCCGGTGGGTATGGCGGGGCTGAAATCGGCTTGCTGCTTATGGTTTATGGCTTTCAAATGTTGTGGCAGAGCTCGATTTTGTTTTTCAGAGCTTCGAATGGGGGCATCAATTCGGGATTTTGGGGGAATGATGCTGTGATTTGGGGGTATTACAATATTTGGAACAAATGGAAAGCCATTCACAGCCGCTGCAGCAGGAATTCAGGTTATTGCTGAGGATTTGGCGCGTCATCGCTCTCAATTCGTTCCAGGTTATGCTTTGACCTGCTTTCAGACCGGTGAGTGAGAGGACATTTTGGTCAATTTTTTCCGGTAATGAGGAATCGCAATGATTCCCGGTACGATGGGGACAATAGTGACATAGATCATCGCACTGGAGCGTCAATATCAGGTGCGTTTTGGGGGTTCTGTTGAGCAGATTCTTCAAATGCGCCATTTGTGTGACGAATTCTGGACAATAGCCCCTGCCTTCAAATGTCAGCAGACACAATCCGTGATGAGGTCTGAGGTGAATGGGAATCATTGCTGGAAGGCAGGGGGAATGTCGAATGTCAGTCGACAAGAATATATTCGATGGTCGTGACGACGCGGACTTTTTTGCGTTCTTCGAGTCCGGGGGCAGCATCTTCGATGGAGAACCATCCCTGTGTTGCGGTTTTGATTTTTCCTACGGCAGAACCGGAATCGCTTGCGAACTGTTCTGCGGCAGCTCTGGCGTTTTTGGTGGCTTCGCCAATCATTTCGGGTTTGATATCATTGAGTGAAGTGTATTCGTATTGAACTTTGCTGTCATAATCGCGCTGGACAGCAATATTATGACTCATCAGATCGAGGGAGTGTTCCTGTGCTTTTTTGACTGCGGCGACATTTTTTGACCGAATGAGTATGACCTGTCTGGCGATATATTTATAATTCGTTTTTTCGTTTGAATAGGACATGAGCGTCATGTCGGTCAGAGATGGCGCCTGGACGGTATAATCGGCATCGGTGAGTTCAAATTTTTTCAGATATCCGGAGGTAATGGCAATTTTATCGACGATATCTTTTTGCAGGTCCTGCAGATTATCGCCTCCGAGGCTAAAGGACAGCGGCCATACGGCCAGATCTGCATCGACTTCGCGTTCAGCCAGACCGCGCACGGAAACGATTCTGTCGGGTTTTGCAATTGTACCGAAGCCGCTGGCAATTTTTCCGAAACCACCGGACAGAATATAGGCGGCCAAAACGATAGCGATACCGATGACGGCTCCGAGAACGATATTTTTTACCATGATTCAGCTCCACAAATGATTGGAATCTGGCCATTGCGCTGAGCATTGCGCTGTGGTCAGAGACGGGGGATACGTTAACGCAGTTCACTGGTTTTGGCAAGGAAGGGGAATGTGTTGGATTCTCTTGTTTTCCTTGGAGTTAATGCAACCGGGGGGCGATGTGAAGTCCTGACGGGCTCCACATATTTTTAGGTTATGTACGGCAATCGTGTTTACGCCAGCTTTGAGCTTTGAGAATGGCAATTCAGACTCCAAGCTCCAAGCTCCAAGCTTATCAACACTCTGGCAGTGATGATTATTTCCTTAATTATGATTGAGCTTTCTGCAATCAATGATACATTAAGAACGGGGAGGGTATTGAGATATTGAGTCGCCATGAAATCCGACACACATTTTAGCATTCGCAAAAAGTCATTTCTGAACGGCGTCATTGAGATGATGTCATTCAGCCAGGAAGTTCGGCAGCTTGTCGATATTTTGAACTCAGAAATTGCGTCGCCGGAGAGTGTTGTTTTTAGACCGATATCGCATCCTGCGGGATTTGTGAGACTGATAACCAAGCGGCGTCTGACGATAGCGGAAGCCTATATTAAGCTTGTGTCTCACAGCAAGGGTGTTCGGTATGTTGAGCGCATCGAAGCGCTTCAGGTATTGATGCACCATGTGTGGCATTCGAAGAATCTTTCAATGCCGATCAATACGGCGCGTGTACAGATTGCGTTGATGAAGAATGCGGTGAAGATGCGCGGCAATCGTCGGGCGCAGCTCGAACTCATGAGCGATTTTGCGCGTGCATCGTTCGGTCAGGTCAGTGTTATCCGGAGGCTTCTTCAGGAGCTGGATTTGATTGAAGTTCCGGAAAATGGGGAAGATCTGGCGCAGATGAATCTGGCGTGGGATGATCATGTGCATGATTCCATGACAGAGGGTCGCAAGTCGCCGTCACAGCTCGTACTGGATGCATTTATCAAGGGGATATCGCGCATTACCGTTGCGTATTACGATGTTGCGGATCCGCAGACATACGAAGAAGTGTTTTTGGCCGGACGGATTCTGGGCGTTCGCGTACAGATCGGCATTGAATTCAGTGTCGGTCCCAAATGCGGCCGCGTTCATTATCTGTATATTCCACCGCAGGGCGATGAATATGAGGCTTTGAGTGGTTTTCTGGAAGCGAATGCCGAAATGCTCAAACCATTTTGGAATGGTTTGAAAGAGAATGCCAGCCGGCGCCACGTTACAGTCAATTCGCTTCTGGATACCTTCAATCAGACGGGGCTTGCGGCATTTAATGCGCCGTTCGCGGATTTGGATATACTGCAGATGTCACCGCTTTCGTGGGAAAGTGTGGAGCACGTCACGAGCAAGGGACAGGCGAATCGCATTCATCTTGGCCAGCTGATCTATCAGTCGATGCGCCCGGTGGCACTTAAACGCGTATTGTATCTCAAAAATCAGTATCGTGCGCTGAGTCATTGGGATAGCAGGGATGAAGCGTCATCCTGGGAAGCAGATCGCTGCTATAAACGATATATCGAAGCCCAAAAGACATACGAAGAGCTGACGCCGTCTTTGTGTGCAGAAAAGTATATTGCGCCTCAAAAACAGGTGGATTACGATTCCGCATTCGAAAGTGAGGATGATATTCTGCCGCTTTTATCCGAATGCGGCGGATGTGTTGTATTTATTCATCCGCTGTCGCATGGGCTTTCGAAATGCATTGAACTGTTATTTAAATATTATAAATATATTACTGATTTAGAGGTATTCAATCTTGTGGATGCATTGCAGAAGGATACGACGGATATCCGGAGATTTGCGACATTTCTGACGATGCTGCAGAATGGCAATGTCGATGCGATACTCAAGTCGTTCGAGGAATGGCGCGTGTCCGATATATCCCGGGATGCAGTAAAAGAGATGGCGGAATATATAAAGGAAAGGCCATTCTTTTTGAGATGTGCATCGGATGCTGTGGGATGGTCGACGAATATTCCGGGAATGGGATTCATTCATGAGGCTGCGCTTGCGCCGAAGGCGCTTAAGCGATTTCGAAAGAATTGTCATTCGACGCTCCCTCAGCCGGTATCACACCTGCTTTCGCAGTGTCATCAAATCGATGGTAAGGAAGGGGATTCCGTATATTTGTTATCTTCGACACATTTTGATCATGAGCGCAGGACGGAAAAGGAAAAACAAAAATCGATGACGATTTTCCGGTTTTGGCGTTATCTGAATGTGAATATACGAAGTCTGATTCTGGCTTCGATTGGGTTCATTCCGACGCTGTATTGCCTTGGGTGGTCGTATGCACTGATATGGTTTTTTATTACCGGATTCAGGAATGCCATCGTCGATTTGATAGCTGCTTCCGGATTGGCGCCTAAATCCTGGGAACTGAAGAGCATCGACAGGGAGAATCTGTGTGCATCGGAGTTCTTTTCCGGGTTTTCGGTACCGATTCTGGCTCTGGCGAAGCTCGGATTTGATGAAACGTGGTTATATTTTGGGCTCTCGGAAGGATTTCTGTTCACGTTTGTCAAATTCTGGTGCATTGCATTTACCAATGGCTTGTACCTCGTGCTGCATAACACGCTTCGCGGTTTTGAGAAGCGTGCGATCCGAGGGAATTTTTTCCGGAATGTATTCAGCTGGCCGCTGGCGACGCTGGGGGCCTATATTTTGACGCCGCTTGGCGTTCCCGATATCGTTCAGGCCAAGATCTGGTCTGAGGTGGTTGCCGGATTTATCGAAGGAACTGTCAAGAATGGGAAGCAGAACCGCCTGGCTCAGAAAGCGCTCTATGAAGTCTATCGGCAGATATTGTCTCCGAATGCGATTTATTCCAAGATTGCCCGGCTCGATATATTATTTTTCTGGAGCCAGTACAGTCAGGGGCGCCGGGCTCTTGAGCGGTTTTTCAGGATACCCGGGAAGACACCCCGTGATATCAGTTCCGAAAAACTGCCGGAAATTGAGAGAGGGAATCAGATTATATTTGATGCCTTTACGACGGAAGGTTCTCTCGAGGCACTGTCGTATGTGATTCTGAAATATTATCCGGAAGAGAATCTGGCGACTCTGACGGATTTTGCGGGCGAAACTCATGGCGCATTTACTTCGTGGCTGACTTCCCACTATCAGCGGCCGGGGACATGATTGAATAAGAAAGTAGGGAATGACGTGGGGAAATCATTGTTTTTCACGGAAGACGCTGCGTTCACGCCGGACTGTAATCTTTACAGGGCTCTTTTCTGCAACTATCCCGGTTTTGGGATTGCCCCGAATGACGATCATTTTTAGAATATGACGTCCCAGACTGACGGCCCCTTTTTTTAATGAGGCAAAGAATGCGGTTCGGAACAACATTTAATGAGAAATAAAGGAGATATTCATTAGATGGTTCATGATTTATTCAGACATTTCGTTCTGTTGGCGATTTTTTTGACCTGTGCAGTGGTCTTTTGTTCCTGCAATAAGGCGAGTTCTCTGGGGCCTCAGAATGTCGCAGATATTCAGGCGGAGTGGAATAATACCGTCAACAGTCTTTTGGACTATGTTCCTGAAAATACTCCCGTTCTGATTGCATCGACGCATCATTTTGATGCCGGCAACGGGTTGGCTGCGATGGTTCTGGGACCATTTGTCCGATCATTCCGGAATACATTTACCGAAACAAATGCAGTGATTGAGCGTGCTTGCAGTGATGAACCGTCTGTATGCATGGTCCTGAAAGGATTGCGCAGTTTTGGGGATCTGGCAGCTGACTATTCGGGACAGGCCAAATCCTGGGGATTGCATGAGAACGGACACGATGATTTTGTCTTTTATATGAATGGAATGCTGCCTGTAATGAAGTTTACGACAGAGGATTCGGCTGCATTCAGAACGAGGTTGTGGCAGGGGATCGGGGTGGACACCTCGAATCCGGATGCTTACGATTTGTTGGGAAAGCGCATCGAAGTGGGCGAAAATCCCTGGTTTGTTTTGGATTTGACTGAAGAATTATGCGGTTCGGACGGAGATCTTCGTCATGACTGGGTTTGCCGCAATTATGGACAGCCTCAGCATTATGGGATTGCTGTCGCTGCTCATTATGGTCTGGATGGCGTCGTCACTTATGTTTTTCTTGCCGATGCGGATGAGAGTGTTTTGCCGGGATGTCTGAAACATGCTGTAAATCCCGTTAAATCGACACGTTTTGCGGGTCTGAAAAAGGATGTTCTTGCTCTGGGATATTTTGATCATGTCAAAATGGCCGATTTGATGAAGTCCCGGATGGCTTCGTGGAGCGGGCAGATTCAAGAGGGTGCCGGCGATTCGGACGATGATGATATTGATACCTATTATTTTAGAGAAATGAGCCAAATGCTCAGCAAGTTTAGTGAGGAGTATCCGCACAGCGAGTATTTTCTGAAGCTGAACGGAACCAGGCTGGGGATGCATTATTCGCTGCAATTTTCGGATACGAACCGGCTGAACCAAATTCAGCAGCTGAAGGTTCCCATGGACCGGTTTTCTAATCAGAATATTGCGGGATTCCGCATCGGGATAAAGACTGCGAAGGTCCTTTCGATGCTGACGGAATATATCCAGCGGGCTGAACAGAATTCCGATGATAAGGATCGCGGCAGGAGAGTTCTGGCAACCGAGCTATACCATCTGCTTTCGGATCCGCCGATGGATGTATTTATTCCTCGCCTGGAAGGATTGATTTTTGAACTGGGCAAGCTCCATTTTGGTGAAGACAGGATAGATGCCGAGGGCAAAATCGATGTGTGGGGAAGCGAGCTTCCCGTCGTCGTCGGTGAATTGTACGATATGTTTTCGACCTATCAGTCTGTGCCGGAAATCGGTACTTCGAGAGATTTCGGGATGATGGATTTATCGGGCGTGTTTTCGGGGGCCATCCGTGAACGGATGACGGAGAATCATTATATTTTATCGACGGCATCATACGAAAACGCAAAGCAGGATAATGTCGATGAACACCTGTTTGCGGAATTGCGAGTGACGCGTCTTTTTGGGGATGCATTTGCCGATAGAGTAAAGCATGCAAGAAGGGCGAAAGGAATCTTGCGCGATTTGTGCGGATTCACAGGGGAGGAATACGATGGTGCGGGGTGTTTGAGCTATCCGTCGCGATTTCTTGGCATGATGGATGACGCATCTGAATTTGATGTATTGTTTGGGACTGACAATCTCGGAATAACGGTGGACAGCGAATTGGATCTTCGTTTTCGTGAGGGTCAGTAAAAGGATCGCGCGGCGTATTGAGCGGCAGCGAAAAGCCGCGCGCCGGCGCGTATTGGCGGAGCCAATAGCGACGGGACACAGATAAAAAAAGGCCCGAATAAATCGGGCCAAAAATGGAATATCAGAAATTTATTATTTGCCGGCAGAAGGATCCATGACCCGGCCAACGAACATCGGTGTATGCGATTCGTGTTCGTAGACGACGAAGAAGAAGGGACGATCGAGCACGAACGGAACCGGCGGATCGACCTGTGCGCTGCTGTTGCCAGCCATAACAACAGCGGTGGCCGCAGCAGCTTCGATACCATTTTCATCGAGGCCCATGAAGGTCTTGTGATAGATTTCATCGATAAAGAAATCGTTTTGATCTTCGGTCATACCGGAGAAATCAGCATTTTTGGGATCAAACGGGATATCCATTCCGAGGGCCTGCAGCGGTTTCTTGAGTGATATGGATGTTTTGAAGGTAAAAATGGGGATATCGACGTTGGCGCGAGTGGTTTCGAGTTTGTCCATGATGGATTTGATTTCATCACCGCTCAGGGAGGTCTGGACAGATTCGAATTCGCCATCTTCCGGCAGTATCATCAGAATATTGAAGCTGTCGTCGCGCAGCGCAATGTCGAGGACCTGGTATTGATCGCTCTTCATGTAGGGAAAGTGCCCGGACGCCTCGATGTGATCGACGTCGACTTTGCCGGCACTCAGTTTGTTGAATGAAAGCTTCTGTGTGGCTTTGAAGAATCCACCTTTCCAGGGGGCTTTGAAGTAGATGGCATTTGTGAGGACGGATTTTGTGTCTACGGTAATGCTGCCATCGGGGAGGATATCCTGGATGCGATCATGTGTGGCGGAACTGATGGCATCATTGATATATTTTCTGGCCTTTTCGGGGTCGGCCTTGAAATTCATTTCGGTGAGTCCGGCATTGTAATTTGTCGACAGAATATCGAGCCAGCTTTCGGCCCATTTGTGATCGGGCGAGAAATACATATCGTTGGTGATATTGATGTCGATGGCATCCCTGTCTTCGTATTCGGTCTTGATGGCTTCGGCTCTTCTGGACAGAATGAGTTCATTGAGCTTGTTGAAGACTTTGTGGGTATTGTCGTCGAAGTGGAGGGCTTTTTTCATGCTTTCGGCAGTTTTGTCTTTTGCACCGGCCCATGCCATGGCGAGTGCGGACTGAATGCTGAAAGTGGAGATCATGGCATTGTTCTGACCGAGTTGATCAGCGGAATTGCGAAGCAGGTCGAAGTTCAGGTCATACTGACCTTTGACAGTGGATTCCAGATCGGCGGTTTTGATGTCGGATTTGACATAAGGTTTGCTGGAGCGGATTTCCTTCAGGAAATCGGCATTTTTGTCGCCGTCGGTCTTGTCACCGTCGGTTTTATTGCCGTCGGTCTTGTCGCCGTCAGTTTTATTGCCATCGGTTTTCTGACCATCGGTCTTGTCGCCATCGGTTTTCTGGCCATCAGTCTTGTCGCCATCGGTTTTCTGGCCGTCTGTTTGGGATTGTGTGTCTGAATCATTCGAGTCGCTGTCACTGCATGCGATGATAGGGGATGCAATTAGAGCTAGAATGAGCGCAGAAAGAATGGATTTTTTAAGCATTATTGACTCCGTATCTAACGTAAGAAATTGAAATTAATTGAGATTATTGCGACATCTCAAAGCGGTTTTCAGGATAGGTAAATAAATTCCTCTTTTCAACAGATGGAGGGATATATTTTATGGCTGTTTGTTTCGGAGGAATTCGTAATGCGTAATTCGTAATTCGTAATGCGCAATGCATAATGCGTAATTCGTAATGCGTAATTCTTGTTAGAGACGTGTCGCGACACGTCTGTACAGATGATTAATGTGGGGTGATGCATAATGGGTAATGCATAATGCATAATGGGTAATGCATAATAAAAAAAACCTTTTGGATTGCCCATTAACATGCTTTTCCTATATCATCGTGAACAGTTTTGTTCGCCCTGAGGGGGGAGCCATCTGACGTCTTTCGTCTCCGTATTGCTATGAAAGTTCTTACTGATTTTGACGGTACATTAACGAATATTCAGCATGAATACGAGTTCGAGCTGCAGTACATCATTCGTGTGCTTGAGGAACAGTGTGGCATTCGGCGCGAGGAGTTTGAACTGCTCTACGAGACGGTCTGGCGTTATATCCTGCAGTTTCCGGATAGTCATGGCTGGTATCACAATGGCCGCATTTCAGCGTACTGCGATGAAGATTTATTTATGCAGGCAATCTGTGTGATGAATCAGCTGGATGAATGGAGGAATGATCCGCCGGAATCGATCGTGGGAATCATGGAGAGGATGGGGTCCCTGTCATTCATGGACATTGCCGAAGATGCGCATGCGGCGATGAATCTCGAACCGCTTGAGCATTCCAATACGCCGGAACCGCAGGTTGCGGCGGCATTTCAGGAACTTTTGGATCGTGATTTTGAAATTGTCGTGGCGAGCAATTCCCCGACATCGAGGATTATTCAGAAATTTGAGTACATCGGACTCAAGCCTGTGGATCATGAGAATAATCCTTCTGCGCAGTTTAGGGTTCGCGGACATGCCGGGAAGTTCGTTTTGGGGAATAATCCGAATCCTGTGGATTTTGGACCTCGAACGATTGATGTCGATCACATGGGGTATAAAAAGATCATCAGTGAGGAACGGCCTCAGGTCGTGATAGGAGATGTTTTTTCGCTCGATTTGGCACTTCCTGCGGTGATGGCCCGGGAAGAACCTCTGATTTATGAGGATATGCAGCTGTATCTGCGAACGCGTTCCTATACCCCGGACTGGGCGATAAGCTGTATTCAGACGCCGCTTGCCGGATGTCCGGCGAGTTTGCGATTTTTGAATAATTTCAACGACTTGTCGAGTATGATTCGCAAGCGATTTTAGGAGATTTTATCGTTTATGCGGGGAATCTCATGTCTGTGTGTTGGCCATGTCTCATGGACATGAGTTCAGCTGCCCCCGCGCGAACATTTATTTCGTTGCTTTTATGCGCCTCCGGGGATTATAAAACGCGCATTATTGTTCGGGGGATGAGCAGTTTAACTGCGGCCTGAATTTATCTGTTAAGGAGAATGAATATGTTTAAGCGAGTATCTCTCGTGATTGCCAGTATTTTGATTGCGAGCATGGCTTTTGTTGCCTGCGAAAAGAAAGCAGAGCAGACACCTGCGGCAGCACCTGAAGCTGCTGCTCCCGCACCGGATGCAGCTCCTGCCCCGGCACCCGCACCGGATGCGGCACCTGCCCCGGCACCGGATGCTGCGCCGGCAGCTGATGCTCCCAAGCCGGAAGCGGGGATGGTTCCGCCTGCGCCAGGCATGGAACCACCTGCAGCTCCTTTGCCTCCGGTTCCGCCCGAAGCTCAGGCCGCTGTCGACAATCTTCTCAGCGTAATGACTTCAATTGCCGACACGGCCAAGAAAGACACCTGTGCGGAAGTACTCGCCGAACTCAAGGCGCTCAAGACGCCGGAAGTTGAAGCCAAGCTTTTGAGCACAAAGATTCTTCAGACCTATCCCGAAGAAGTTCAGCAGAGCATCAACCAGGCCAATCAGTCGCGTCTTATCAGCGTTGCTTTTGGTATGGCTGCTTTCCAGAAATGCCAGAATGCTCCTGAGCGCGAAGCAATCGATGCGACGATCAAGGAAATTCTTGCTCCGATTGCTCCTCCCGAGGATGTTCCGCCTGCGGATGCCCCCGCTCCTGTCGCCGATGGCGCAGCCCCCGCACCCGTTCCTGCACCGGATGCAGCAGTTCCCGCACCCGCACCCGTTCCTGCTCCTGCAGCTGCTCCTGCACCAGCACCTGCTCCCGCAGCTGCTCCTGCACCCGCACCTGCTCCCGCAGCAGCCCCTGCCCCTGAAGCAGCTCCCGCAGCAGCCCCGGCTCCTGTTCCCGCAGCAGCCCCGGCCCCTGCTCCCGAAGCTGCGCCTGCCGCACCGGTCGCTCCGTAAGCTGAGTCCTGTTTCTGCTTTCAATCTCTCTGTCGAGCGGCATCACACAGCGTTGTGATGCTGCGTTCTTTGCCGGGTGGTTCTCATGCAGCTATTTCCCTGTAATTCAGACATTTCTCATTATAAAGTCGCGGAACATCTTCTGGAATCGGGCGTTACCATGGTGCGCATTCTTCGGAATCGTCCGGGCGTCGAATTGCCTCAGTTTTTGAATACGCCGATTGTGAATCTCAATTTCAGCTATCAGTACGGAATTGATGATTTTGCAGTTGATGAGCGCGGCATCCGGGCCAGCCTCTCGTTCAAGGGTGTGCCGCATTTCTGCAATATTCCATGGGATGCGGTGTGTTCGATACTTTCGGAGCGCACGGAGCAGGTCTTTGTCTGGATCAACGTGTTCAATGAGGAAGAAATTATGCAGTTTCTTCCCCCCGAAACGCGCGAAATGTTTGAAGAAACCAAGGATTGCTCGCTGTTGGGAGAATTTCCGGAGCTCAAGGAATTCGCCTTTGAGGATGCCCTGAAGCGCTTTAAGGATTCGAATGACGAGGATGAAGACGAGGATGAGGACGAGGAAGATGATGGTCCTCGCGAGTTTAAACCACTTCATTTCGTATGAATAATGAGAGGCTCTTTTGAGCCTCTTTTTTTGCCGCCTATTGCCTTGCAATACGGCGGCTTTGTGCATCGCTATGCCTGCGGCATACGCGCTGCATGCTGCAGGCTTATGTGTGAACCCTTTCTTTTGTGCCAAAAGAAAGCGGTTCCCCCATCCCCCCTCCGAAAGAAAAGCAATCTGGAGTGATGTCTTTGGGGTGTTTGTCGAATGCCCTCGATTGTTTTTGAGAGGACAAAAAAAGCCGCTTCTGAAGAAGCGGCCTAATTCAATAACTAAACAATAATCTATAAATTATCATTCCAACGCAGATTATCGACGATAACTTGTTTACTTGTTGATGTTGTAACCTTAATTTCAACACTACCTTTTGCTGTAAGAGAATCACAGGTTATTGTTGCATTGGGATTTGAAGGTTTAACCGAGCCTTCACCACATTTTGTGCCGTTAACAGTAACGACAACAGTACGAGCGTTGTTGGATTGATATGCAGATTTGATATCGACCGCAAGTTTGGAAACACCAGAACTCACCGTAGCGGTAATATGTTCTTTTGATGAAGTAAAGATAATCCCTTGTTCATCATCAATACCTTTGGGGTTATCTGTTCGACCGACAATGACAAAAGTCCCATTCGCATTCGTATAATTATTGGATGTAGTATAGGCTGAGTCTTTCTTGGTTACATCGTCAAATGTTTCCCAATGATCCCACTTATCAACACACATTGAACCTGTATCTGTATTGATTTTTTTCAGGCACATTTTATCAGCCGGACAATCAATTGATGTCTCATTATTACCTTCACTGTCGCAGGTGTAGAGCTTATTGCCATCGCAACGGGTAGCATTGGCTGTACAGGTTGTTGAAGCGGCTTTGCAGTCTGAGTAATCGAACTTGCATGCTGTACATTTGACGGCACCATCTGGTTTGTTGGCATCGTGTTTTGCGCATGTTTCGGTGGCAGGAACGGTGCCATCGCAGTCTTCGCCATCGTCCTTGACGTTGTCGCCGCATGCATCGATGCAGGATTGCGCTTTATCGATGGTGCAGTCATTCTTGCAGACGAAAGCGTCTTTCAGTTTTTTGCCGGTTCCGCATGAGAAGCCATCAGCAACTTTATTGCCGTCGCATTCTTCCGTGCCGTCGATCTTGCCGTTCGGGCAGGTGACTGCTGCGGCTTTGCAATCGCTGTAATCGAACTTGCATGCTGTACATTTGACGGCACCCTCTGGTTTGTTGGCATCATGTTTTGCGCATGTTTCGGTAGCAGGAACGCTGCCATCGCAGTCTTCGCCGCTGTCCTTGACGGTGTCGCCGCAGGCGTCCTTGCAGGATTGTTCTTTATTGACGGTGCAGTTATCGTTGCAGACGACCTTGCCGGCAGTAATGAGTTTTTTACCGTCTCCACAGGAGAAGTTGGCAGCAATTTTATCATTACCGTCACATTCTTCCTCGCCGTCGATTTTGCCGTTCGGGCAGGTCTTGGGCGGTTCCGCGGCTTTGCATGCCTTGTGATCGATGGCGCATTCATTGCAGGCCAGTTCGCCGGTAGCACCTTTGCCTTCGTAGGATTCGCAGGTTTTATCCTCGATATAGGTCACCTGACCATCGACGGTTTCGCATTCTTCGGTACCGTTGAGGGCATTGTCACCGCATTGGGGCTCTGCTGCTTTGCATTCGGTATCGACGACCTTGCATTTATCGCAGCTGAGGTTGCCGGTGAAACCAGCACCTTTGATGGTTTCGCATGTTGCATCATCTTTATATTTCACTTCGCCGCTGACGGTGTCGCAGGCTTCGCCATCATCGAGAGCTCCGTTACCGCAGTCTTCGGAGACGGCTGCTTCGCAAGCGGATTTATCGATTCTGCATGCAGCGCTGCAGCTGAGTTCGCCGGTAGCACCGGCGCCCTTGATGGTTTCGCAGGTGGCATCATCTTTATAAATTACGTTGCCGTCTTTGGAATCGCATTCTTCGTCATCATCGAGGTTGCCATCGTTGCAGTTTGCAGGAACTTCGACATCAGAGCACTCGCTGTAGTCGTATTTGCAGGTGCGCTCAGTGCATTTAACGGTACCTTCGGAGCCGGGGCCTTTTCCGGTTTCGCAGGTGACACCAGAGATTTCGAGTTCGGTATCGCATTCTTCCCCATTTTCTGTGGTGACGACGCCGTCGCCGCAGTATTTGCATTCCGACATGTCAATGGTGCAGGTCTCGGTGCATTTGGCATCGCCTGTGACTATATCGGACACACCGCCGTAGACACTTCCGCATGATGCACCGGTTATATTAGGATTCAGAGCATCGCCGTCGCATTCTTCCGAGGCTTCGACCTTGCCGTTACCGCAGGTGGCTTCGATGGTAGCCGGGACGCAGGCGGTGCTGTCGAGGACGCAGTTGGCTGCACATGAGAGGTTTCCGGTTGCGCCTTGGCCGGCGAAATCGATGCATGTTTTGCCACCAAAATCGCTGCCGTCGCAGGTTTCACCTGCATCGAGCTGGCCATTGCCGCAGTTGCCGGAAGTGCCGGCGGGAACGCATGAGCTCGAGGAGAGCTGGCAATTGACGCAGGAAACGGTTCCGGTTGCACCGGCACCGAGGAAGAATTCGCAGTTCATATTGGGATCGGCGATTTGCGTTCCGTCGCAGCTTTCACCCGCATCGAGCTGATTGTTGCCGCAGGTCTGGCTGATGATGCCGGGGTCTGCAGAACACGAACCCTGCGTAAGTTCACAGTTTGTGGAGCAGCCGGGGGTACCTGTAAGCCATTTGACATTTGGGTTGAAATAGCTGCAGGAAACGTTGACTGAACCATCGCAGATTTCACCGCGTTCGATGATGCCGTTGCCGCATGTGGGGGAATCTGACCATTTTTTGGATTCATTGCAGCCCATGACTGCGAGGGCGGCGACTGCACACAAACACACTAAGTTACGTTTATTCACGACTGACTCCTTATGGGAAATTAATTTGATTGCCTGAAAGGCACCTCGGATAAGAGGCATTCTTAAAGCAACATATTATAAACGAGTTGTTTTGTGAAATTCAAGATCAACAGCCATATTTATTATGGGGCTTTGAGCTTGGTTGGAATTTGGAATTTGGAAGTTGGGAGTTGGGAGTTGGGAGTTGGGAGTTATTGGGAATTCGTAATTCGTAATGCTTAATGCTCAATGGATAGGGGTTAGAGACGTGTCGCGCCACGTCTGTACTTGGACTAACAACCAACACTGAGATACCTCCTTACCTTTAAAGATTGCCATTATTATGGCCTGACATAAATCAAAGGTGTTTCCTGAGTGTGATGTTGCTCGGGGAAGGTGTGACACATCATTTCCCTGTCGGGGAGTTGATCGAAGGATGGTTTGTTTATGGGCAGAATTCAGATAGTGGAAGATTTTTATTCTCCTCTGGACAAGTTTAACCGCACGCTCCGGATTTATCTGCCGGATTCGTATGACACTGAAAATAAACGATATCCCGTCATTTATATGACAGATGGCCAGAATGTCTATTCCCATCCCCGGAGTGCCCGGTATGAGACATGGTGTGTCAACTGGACACTGGAGAGAATGTGGGAGGAAGGGACACTTGAGCGCGAGTGGATCATCTGTGCCATCGATCATGCGAAGGATCGGTTCGGTGAGTATACGCCATGGCCATATCCGGAGGCAGGCGTTTATGATCCGAAGGGACGGAAGTTTTTGAATAATCTGACAGAATTTTTTATTCCATGGATGAACCGCAATTATCGGACGCTTACTGGGCCGGAAAATACAGCGTTTATCGGTTCGTCGCTCGGCGGTTTAATGGCTCTGTTCTGCGGTCGCGAGCGACCGGATGTGATTGGCCGGATAGGGGCGATTTCTCCGAGCGTTATGTGGGCAGATTCCAAATGTTTCGACCACTGGGACTCGAAATACGACATGTGGACAAAAATCTACATTGATATGGGATCGGAAGAGCGGATTACGGTGAATGGCATATATATGGATTATGCATCCATCGTGGGCGACTTTTATCGCCATCTCCGGAGACTGGGGTATGGGGAGCACGAAGTTTATTTTTATGTCGATGAGGGCGGCATTCATTCCGAGATCAGCTGGGCCAAAAGATTTCCGCATATTGTGCGGACTTTACTCAATGATGCCGATTAAGGCAGATCAAACCAATAACCGCGTGACAAGATTAAAAAACTGGTGTAGTACATGACGGCTTGTGAGTGCATTTTTGAGATGTTCTCTTTCAGTCACAGGTATTTCATCGTGTAACATACGCAGGTCTGGGTGTTCGGAGGATATAATGGATTACAGAGATCAAGATAGTAACGCAGAGGGCTTGTTTGGTGCCAGAAACGAGAACTCAGTTCTGTTTTCTCTCGACAATTTGAATGCTATTGGTGACGATTCCAATAATGGGGCTGGGGGCACTGGTTTCGGCAGCTCCGGCGATGCCTCGGGGCTTATTGATCTCAATACTCTCTCGAAAATGAGTGGTGCTTCTTCTGAGGAAGACGGAGAAGCCGGCGGCATGCCCATCATGGAGAGCATGGTCTTTAACCAGGTCGTGACCAAAAAGAAAAAGCAAACCATTGGTTTCGTCATTGGTGGTTTTGTGCTCGTCATTGCGATTGCTGTCGTTGCATTCATTGTGATGTACAACAATTCTCTGGAAGAAAAGCAGGCACTGGAGGCAGCCCAGAACGAACAGCTGGAACAAGACAGGAAGAATGCGGCAGAACTTGAGGCTCAGATCGCCAAGCTCGAACGTGAAAAGAAAGAAGCCGAAGCTGAGAATATGCGCCGTTCTGCCAAGCAGGAAGAAATCGACAAGGAACTTGCCAGACTGCGTGAAGCCCAGATGAATGCCCAGGTTGCCGATGCCGAGGCACCTGCTCCCGATGGCAAACCAGGTTCGAAGAAAAAACCGTCCAACAGCGGCAACAGCGGAGCCGCTGCTGCGCCCGCTCCTGCAGCTGCTCCAAAGAACAAAGCACCTGATAAGGGTGAATTGCTTGCGGCTCTCAAGGCTGCCAATACAAAAGCTCAGAAATGCGGTAAAAATGGCAGCCTGAACGTACAGTTCAATTTGTCCGGCAACTCTGCAAAAGGTGTGAAGGCTTCTGGCGGTTCGTTCGCTGGTTCAGCTACTGAAAAATGCATCCTGACCATCGTCGAGAAACATCGATGGCCAGATGGAACGGCAAGCGGCATCAAGTATACGTTCAAACTTTAGTTTAATGATAAAAAGGCGCGGTTTCCGTGCCTTTTTTTGCATTGGATTGAAAATATTCATGTTGGGATGCTATCATGCGTGTGGTGGCAGGTGAGACATGTGATTGTGAATTATCCGATTGAGGTTGGAGTTTCATGGCTGTTTGTCTGGTTTGTTCAAAGAAATCTCATCAGCTTGGTGAATTGTGTTCCTGTGGCGGCGGCTATACGGTTCATGATCAGCACGGAGAGGATTCTCTGCATCTGCTCGGAAAGCTCATCGTCAACAAAATTGTTCCGACAGCAGTCATTTCCGAGACGAATGAACTGATTCAATACGATGCTTTTCAGCCATCCATTGACAGAACCATCGCCTTTATCGTCGTTAAACCCATCGTCAACAATGATCCTGCACGGCGCGCAAGGCTGTTTTCGGTCGTCGATAAATGCGCAGCCATCAAACAGCAGAATACGCCGAACATCCTTGAAATCATTGATCTGCCGGACCTCAGGTGTTCTTCCATGACCCTGGAGCCCATCAAGGGCGAGCGTCTGAATGAGTACATGAATACCCACCCGCTCGATCCTGTTTCGCTGATGCACATCATTCATCAGATTCTTCAGGCAGTATCCGCTCATCATCAGGCGGGAATCTGTTTCCCCGGGATTCGTGCTGAAAATGTTCGCATCAGCCGCTCGGGAAGTGATCGCGTCTTTGTCAAGCTTACTGACCTGTTTAGTCTGACCTGTCAGCACGACAGTGAACAGAACAGCTTTTCGGATGATGTCTTTAATATTGGTCAAATGGCTCTGTCTTTGATTACAGGCCAGAGCTTGCCGATAACGCAGATTGAACTGCCCAGGGACAGATCATTTCTAATGCCGATTGCGCAGCTCTTTTCGAAAGCTATTGCTCCGAAAGAAGAACGCTTCGAGTCATGTACGGAGTTGCTGCAGGCTTTCGAAACCGCATTCGATCTCAATACGCACGAAAATGAGCGTCCCGAAGTCATCACCTCTGTTTCGAATAAAAAGGTTTCCAAGCATCAGACGCCGGTTCCTTTTGAACAGGTTATCTGGATGCATCGTCCGCCCCAGCCGATGAGCTGATTATGCGACAACCAACGGAATATGTCAGGCTCTGGCACGATATTAATCGGGAGCTTTGGCGCGCTGCAGTCAATGGGGTATCTCCGAAGCCATTTGTTCGCGCAGAGCTGTGGAGGCGCGTGGATCATGCGCGGCTACTGGAAAAATCTGCATCCATTCGCATGGCTCGTCAAAAAACACCGCCGTGCGCCATTTATAAAGCATGCTGCTGGTTAGTGGAGTCCGGGGCGCTGTCTCCGGGGGGCGTGCACATGCCTCAACAGAGTGCACTCGATCCCGAAAATGCCGCCATTCCCAACATCTGGCCCGAATCCTATCCCGGCGTCGATCTTTCTGAACAGGCGGATAAACTGGAACATACCGAACAGAAAGTCGATCATTACGAGCAGTTCGTGCATGCCTTTATTTTCGCCGCACAAGCTGCAAGGAACGTCGGACTTGAACCGGAAAAAATAGAGTTTTACTTTGATTTTTCCAGAAACCGCTGGCTCGTTGAAGGAACCGAACAGGTCCCGTTCAAACGAATTTCTGTGAATTTCTTCTATTTAACCGCCAGTCCGAAAATATGGAATGCATTGTTCCTCGCCATCGTCAAAGGTAATGTCATGTCGAGACGGATGGTGGAACGGTATGCCCAGAGCGTCGATGCTCAGCAGCTCCTCGCCGTATATACAGAAATTTCGCCGCTCAAAGTGCATGATGCCTACGATCTTTCGGCGATGTTCGATTCCCTGAATGCCGAATACTTCAATTCAGCTCTGCCCAAACCCATGCTCGCCTGGACGACGCGGGCAAATTACCGAACGCTGGGAACTTACAATTTTCATTGGGATATCATTTGTCTTTCGCGAATTCTCAACGATTCCCGCGTTCCTGAAGTCGCAGTGCGATACGTCCTGTACCACGAAATGCTGCACATTAAGCATGGGCTGCAGAATGTTGCAGGCCGGTCGTTCGCCCATACCCCGGAATTCAGGCGCGATGAAATGAGATTTAAGGGATGGGAAGAAGCCAATGCGATCCATCAGAAACTCAGGGATATTGTGAAATAGAGCTCTATTTTATGCGTTGGGTGCGGGGAGTTTGCTTTGAGCTCTCATGAACTGTGGCCATAACAATAGATCCCGAAGTTAGTTCTGAAAGTTCAATCAAAGCGCCCTGTAAGGGCGGCGGAACTCAGGCGTGGGGCAGCCCACAAAAAATGGCGGTTGGGGGTTGGTTAATAACATTAACTCAGTTCGCGAATGACGGTGCGTATTTGCGCAGCAAATAGCACCGTGGGGGCAGCGGCGTATCGCAAAGCGATAGCCGCGCAGGGGGCCACTGCCCCCCCACATAAAAAATGGCTGTGTACGACCTCTGTGTTATTCTTGGCCAAAATGATAAGTAAATTCAATGGATCTAGTTTTGTTTGATGCGTCTAACAAAAAATATTGACATGTATCCGATTTGTTGTTAGATGTGTCTAACAGAAGGACGGAATGCCTGGATGGTGTTCCGGTTCATCAGAGAACAGTGATTGTGGAGACAGTTAAGATGCAGCTTGATGTTTATAGTATGGGCGTTGGTACCAAGGGAATCGTCAGGACGGTCAATGCGGATGAAGTGATTCGTCAGCGTCTGTTTGATATGGGTGTGCTGCCCAACAGTGAAGTCATCAAGGAACGGAGTGCCCTCGGTGGGGATCCGATTTGGATTCGTCTTGGGACGGTTCAGCTCGCGCTGCGCAAAAATGAGGCAGAGTCCGTGATTGTGGAACTGGCCTGATCTCTGGTATGAGAACTTATCCTTATTATAAGGATAGGATGTCGCACGGCCGAATACGTGAATGTAAAAGACTGTGCATGATTATTTGATATCAATAATTCTATGCTCCGGCATAGCGAAAGGAGTCTTGAGCAAATGAATGGTTTGACAAAACGTCTGATGACGGTTGCCTGTGTTTTGGGGATTTGTTTTTGCGCGAATCAGGCTTTTGCCGGTGATACGACAGAGCTGGTGGATGCGGGATCGCTGGAGGTCGATCCGGTGTTGACGCTGGACAATCTTCATGATGGCAAGCCGTGCATGGCCAGTGAACTTGGCGTGGTTTATGGTGTGCTCGATGGTTTGAATATCGGCGGCAGCGTTTCCTATAGTTCGGCAATCGGTTTGGCCGGAATTGATGACCTGGCATTTGGGATCAATGCCATAACGACGCCGGTGGATACGGATCATTTTGATATGGATTTTACGGCGAATTTTGATTTGTCCATCTATGATGGATATTCGATAACGCCGGAACTGGAATTCAACTTTGATTTGGATCCGGATCTTGAGACGTGGGGCGTTTATGCGCGCGTCGGCCTTCCGATTCACGGGGCGTTTGACGAAACCAAAGTCAAAGAGGGCGAAGACCCCGGAGATGATGCTGCCAAAGCAGACGTCGATCTGACTCTGACGCTCGGTACATATCTGACGTTTGCGGAAATTCATCAGATTTTGCTTGAGGGCGGATTTACCTATTCCAATCTGGCAGAAAAGACAGGCGATCGCGAACTCGTCGAACCGTTTGTTTCGGTAGGTTACAATGTTCAGATCACGGATACCTTTGAACTGACGACGGAAGTTGCATTCAATCTTCCCAAGGGGGATGATGAATTTTCGGCAGCGATTGCCATCGGCGGTATTTTCGGAATTCCCGGTGCAAGTGCTGCTGAAGAAAGTGGTTCTGACGAAAGCAATGCCAACGAAGAAATATAGTTAATTATATCGGCAGATAATATTGATATGATTCCTGGATGCCATGATAAATGGCATTCATAAAACATTGTTTTGTATATCGTTATATATTCAGAATGATGACCCGATAATACATCGAATTTCTGCATGATTTGAGCAGCCAGGGCGGATTCCTTCTCCTTCTCCGTCCGTCCTGGAAGCTCCCTTTTATCGTTAATACTATCATTTTATACTCAGTCATTATCATCCACCTTTTTGGGAAGGTTTTCCAAAGAGGCGGGGTGTGTCTATTTTCCCCAGTATTTTAGGAGATATATTCATGAGTACTGACAAGCCGTTTACCATTGCACTCGCGGGCAATCCGAATTGCGGCAAGACGACGGTTTTTAACGCTCTGACCGGTGCAAATCAGCATGTCGGCAATTATTCTGGCGTTACTGTCGAAAAGCGCGAAGGTTCCTGCAAGATCGAAGGAAAGCACATTAATGTGATCGATTTGCCGGGAACGTATTCCCTCAATTCGCATTCCCCTGAGGAACGCGTCGCGCAGGATGAGCTTTTGAGCGGAAAGATCGATTTGCTCGTTGCCATCATCGATACCGGCGCCATCAAAAGAAGCCTGCTGTTCGTTGCGCAGCTCATGCAGCTCGATCTGCCGATGATCCTCGTGCTCAATATGTGGGATGAGGTCGAAAAATCGGGGACCAAAATCGATGTCGATCAGATGAAATCCCTTTTGGGTATGCCGGTCATTCCCATGGTGGCATCGCACAAGCGAGGAATCGATGAACTCAGGGATGCTATTCTGAAGCTGTCTGAGAATCAGGAACGCAAACCGTCGCGTCTGCGCCTCGGAGACGTCCTGACCAATGCAATTGCACAGATTGAGGCGAATCTTCCGAAAGAATTCGAGAAGTTTGGCAACTGGACGGCGACGCGCCTTCTCGTCAACGACAAGAAATATCTCGAGAGCTGCAAGGAACTCAAGGGTGATCAAGCCATCGCGGCGGCAGAAGCTGAGCGAAAGCATATCGAGGCCGATACCAAAATGGATATCGAACTCTATGTCACCGAGCAGTATGCCGGATTTTCGGATGGTCTGCTTCGCGAAGTCATGAAAGCCACGCCGCGCGCCAATGCCCGCGAGGTGAGTGATCGCATCGACAAAGTACTCGCCCATCCTTTTTTGGGAATTCCCATCTTTTTGATCATCATCTTTGTGATTTTCTGGCTGACGTTTACGGTCGGCCAGTATCCGATGGATTGGATTGAAGCCGGCTTTGAAGCACTCGGCGGCCTGATTTCGGGGGCTCTCGGTGAGGATTCGATTCTTTCCAGCCTTATCGTCGACGGCATCATTGCCGGCGTCGGCGGTGTCCTCGTATTCCTTCCGAATATTCTCATTCTCTTTGTCTGTCTGTCTTTCCTCGAAGATACGGGGTATATGGCCCGTGCCGCATTCCTCGTCGATAAACTGATGCATGCATTCGGTCTGCATGGCCGTTCATTTATTCCGCTCATTACCGGCATGGGCTGCTCCGTTCCCGGTATCATGGCGACCCGAACGATCGCCGGCGAGAAGGAACGTCTTACGACGATGCTCATCGTGCCCTTCATCAGCTGCGGTGCCCGTGTGCCCATCTGGGCTTTGCTCGTTCCCGTTTTCTTCCTCACGCCGACGACTCAGGCTGCAGCTCTGTTCTGCATCTATATCGGCGGTGCACTCGTCGGACTCTGCGTCGCATTTGCCCTCCGAAAGACCGTCTTTAAAGGTCAGGAAGAACCCTTCGTCATGGAGCTTCCCCCCTACCGCATGCCGACACTCTATGCAGTGTTTATGCACATGTGGGAACGCGGTTGGCTCTATCTGAAGAAAGCCGGTACCATTATTCTGGCGCTCTCCATCCTGCTCTGGGCCGGTGGTGCTTTCCCGCGCCTGGACGAAGAGGAAGAAGCCGCTGTCACTGCACAGGTTCAGAAAGAAAATCCCGAACTCTATGCCGCCGTTCAACAGTACGAACAGAATCATGCCAATGATCCCGAGGCTGAAGAGAATGGCGAGGAAGAAGAAGGTGCTCCGGCATGCGCATTCGACAAACAGATCTATCATCAGATGAATACCTATAAGGAAGCGAACAAGCTCGACAAGGATGATCTTTCGGACGACGAAAAGGAAAAACTCGCCAAACAGGAAGAACAGTTCATCGCCGACCTCAAAGCAAAGGAACCCGCGCTTTTTGCCGATAACGAGCTTTGCAATCAAAACGAAAAATACAATCAGATCCTGAAGAATTCGCTCTCCGAGAGAAAGCTCGAAGGTTCAGCCATCGCTACGGTCGGCAAGGCCATTCAGCCAATCTTTGCACCACTCGGATTTGACTGGAAAATATCCACTGCCGTTCTCGGTTCACTCGCCGCCAAAGAGGTCTTCGTCTCGCAGATGGGCATCGTCTATTCTCTCGGTGATGAACTCGACGCCGAAGCCGATGATGATGAAGGGTCTGCCACACTTCGCGAAAAACTGCAGAATCAGTACAACTTCCTGCAGGGCATTTGTCTCATCATCTTCATGCTGCTCACTTCGCCTTGCATTGCCTCGCTGGCAGTCATCAAACGCGAATCCAACTCCTGGAAGATTGCCGTTGCACAATTCTTTGGCATGTTTGCACTTGCCTGGGTACTCGCCGCTATCGTCTATGGTATCGGACATTTCTTCATTTAATGTTTGGGGCTTTATGCCCCGCCTGGATGGAGGCTGGTCATGCTTGAATATATTATCGTAGGTCTGATCGTCGCCGCTGCTTTGGTTTATACGATCGTGACGATATACAAAAAGATAAAGCGTCTGAGTGCGCCCCAGGTGGGCGCCTGCGGACATCGGTGTGACTGCTGTCCATTTGCAAAGTACAACGGCGGCATGCCCTGCTGTGATCATCCCGAAAACCGCAAGGCTGCAAAGAAATCCAAATCCGGATGCTGCTGCGGTTGATGGTTTTTTTGTTTGGGGCAGGCCTATCTGCGATACGGCCTGCGTTAAGCCGGCTATCTGCCGAGGGCAGATACGCCGGCTTAACTATTTTATCCAATCATACAGGCTTTAATGCTATAAAAGAAATGATTGCACCCTGAGATTCAAAATGTTCGATTGCATATCTCTTTTCGAGTCTCGATTTTAAAGAATCCCGTGTTTCAAATGGCGGCGTAAACCAGCCTTTGGGCGCAAGAACATATTTGACGAGTGCATCCGAAATACGGGATTCACCGCAAATATAAAAACATGAAATGAATTTTCCGCCGGGTTTCAAGACTCTGAAAACTTCATCGAATGCCTTATTTTTATCCGGAAATGCGTGAAAACCATTCATGCTCAGGACGATATCAAAAGAATGATCTTCGAATGGCAGATTGCAGATATCTCCCTGAATGGCTTTGATATTCCGGATATGATTGGTTTCGAACCGCGTTTTGGCTTGCGTCAGCATATCTTCGCTATAATCCAGACAGGTGATGTCTGCATTCTTTAACCTTTTGTATTTGCGATAGGTAAAGACGGCTGTACCGACCGGAACATCGAGCAATTTACCGTCAAAATGGTTTGGAATATGCGCGAGCAGGTCTGCTGCAACATCATTGTCATCGACACCATTCCAAAAGAGGCGGTTATAGAGTTTGCTCCACCATGTTCTGTGGGTGATGATATCGTCATAAATATTTTTGGATGTTTTGTAGGAACTTTTGATCTTATCGGACATGAGCATTTTCCTTATTGATGTGCTGCGAGTCGCAGAGCCAGGAAGTTAATGGCTTATTGCGAACTGAGGCAAGTAGTTTGGATTTTGAAAATTGGGGGGCGTTGCGGGGGATGCCCCCCCGCATCGGGGGTAGGCGCGTATCGCGCAGCGATAGCGCCGCAGGGGGCTTGGCCCCCTCACATAAAATATATATTTTTTCTATCCCAATGCGACATCGAGTACCATCATGAGTGCGAAACCAAAGGCAAATCCCAGCGTGACGAGATTGGTATGTTCACCTTTTGAGGCTTCTGGCAGCAGTTCCTCGACGACGACGTAAATCATGGCACCGGCGGCAAATGCGAGCAAGTACGGGAGCCACGGTGTGAGCAAGGAGGTGAGCAGAATCGTGAGGATTGCACCGATGGGTTCGACGCTGCCGGACAGAACGCCGAATCCGAAGGCTTTGTGTTTACTTTGCAGTTCTTCTTTGAGCGGCAAAGATATAATCGCGCCTTCGGGGAAATTTTGAATCGCGATGCCAATGGCGAGTGCGGCTGCACCGGCCGTAGTGATTTGGGTTTCGCCGGAGAGGCAGGCGGCGATGGCGATACCGACGGCCATGCCTTCGGGCAGGTTGTGCAGCGTCACAGCCAGGAACATCATTGTACTTTTGCGCAGACGGGATGCGACGCCTTCGGGTTTGTCATTGTGAATATGAAGGTGGGGCAGGATCGAGTCGGCCAAAAATAGAAAGCCGATGCCGAGCCCAAAGCCCACGATCGCGGGTAAAAAAGCGAGTTTGCCCATGTCGCGGCATTGTTCCATCGCGGGGATGAGGAGCGACCAGACGGATGCTGCGACCATCACGCCCGAGGCGAATCCGAGCATTGTGCGCTGCACTTTGTCGGGGATTTTGTCGCGCAAAAGGTAGACGCATGCCGCACCCAGTGCGGTGCCTAAGAAGGGAATGATGAGGCCGAGAAGCAGTATGGTCATTCAATATGCTCCTGTAAATTTTCAGAAATCGCGCATTTGATCATTGTACAGAATTCCTCTGGATGTAATGTGAAGCATTCTGCATGATCCTGACCTTTGTTGATGATCAGCTCAACATTGGGAAAAATGCGCTGAATATATTGAATATCCCACTTGCGTGCTTTAGCCTCATCTTCGCCATACCAATATTGAATTCTGCAATTCAGCTTAGGAACAGGAACCGGCATCGTATAATTATTACACGAGTAGAAACCGCGCCAGATTGTCTCGTGTTTTGTATGATTCATAACTTTTTTGATATATTCGAGATCATTATCTGTATATTTATTTGGATCAAATACACTGCGAAGCGCTTTCAGACTCAGATATTTTCCTGCCGCAAACATAAACCAGTCGCGCATTGCAATGAGATAAGTTAACGGTTTGGGCAATTGATAGGGGGTGATACCGCCATCCATAATAGCACAATCTGTCTTGATTTTTTGTATGGCGAGCATCCGCGTGACAATGGCACCGCCCATCGAACAGCCATACAGGCATTTGACCGATTTATCATTGTGGGCAATCAGCCATTCTGAGATTTCATCTGCAATTTCTTCGACGCTCGTAAAGACGCTGACGGTATCGTCGGGATCAAATCCGGGAATGGCAGGAATCACGAGGTGATATTCTTTTTCCAGAATAGGAATGACATATTCAAATATGTCCCACCAAACTCCCATCGGATGAAGCATTACAATGACATCCGTATGTTCTTTGCCAAATTCATGAATATTCATAAGGAGATTTCCTTAGTTTTTCAAAGCATATCAACTGTATAATATCTTTATTTGTTTGATACTTTTTTCTTTTCAAGTCTGATGGTTTTAGCCTTTTGTTCGGTATCGTCCGATTCATCGTAGGCATCGTATGGAGCGACAGGGTCGTGAGGTTTCTGTTTGTGCCATGAGTTGCATACTTTGTCACGGTGCGCGAAAGCAAAATCGAGGCTGTCTGTCCATCCGGTATGGCCGGTGATAATTTTGGGTGAGATTTTTCGGGCACGAAGCAGGTTTTCTAATTTTTCGAGAGACTGTATGGCCACTTTGTTGGATTCGGCAAGCACGTTAATAAAGCTGTAACCGCCATCGACACCGAACCAGATCGTATCACCTGTAAACAGATATGCGTCATCGATCAGATAGACGAGATGCCCCCAGGTATGGCCGGGAACCAGAATCGGTTCGATCTTGATATCGCCGATATAAAAAACTTCACGGTCTTTGAGCAGAACGCGTTCATTGTCGGATTTGACCATTGGCAATTTGTATAAACCGTAAATCACTTTGCGGCGTTTTTCACCCGTGAGGTATTTATTTTCTATCTCACCGATGTAGACTTTTGCGTTTTTGAACAACAGATCGCTGTCATTTTCGATGGCACCCACATGATCCGTATCCTGATGCGTAATCAGGATATGCTTGATATTTTCGGGTTCCAGGCCGATCCAACTCATCTTTTCGCGCAGGCGTTCATAATTATAGCCGGCGTCGATCATAATCGTCATATCATTCTTTGTATAAAAGAAGATATTGGCAACATATTCACGAATGCATTTGACATGTTCATCGATAATGCCGGTATTGAGCGGCTTGAAGATTTCTTTGCCGCGATAAATGCGCGACATCATTTTTTCCTGACGTTTTGAATCCTGACGTGACATGATGATGTGCCTTTATATAACGAGTAAGATGTTTATTTAAAATAACGCAGAAACCCTTTTCTGAGTTCATGTAATAGCGTTGCACCGAGCACCCCTGCGCCATAAATCAAGACCTTCATGATTTCTTTTCATACTCCGTGTACATCAGCGGAAAGCTGGCTTTGAATACTTCTTTCGTTTTGACATTCCATCCGTTCTGTTCCAAAAACTGCGGATATGTCGTTTCGTCCCAGGTGAGTTCAAATACGACGCCGGCCAAAGATAATATTTTGGCCAGAAAACGCTCTTTTTTACCCGCACGATGTCCGAGGAAATTCGGGGCGATTAATATGCCATCGGGCTTGAGAACGCGGCGGATTTCTGAAAGCGCCTTTTGCGGGTTTGGAATAATATGAAGCGCGTTTGATATAATGACGACATCAAAACACTTGTCATCAAAAGGAATTTTTGTTGCGTCCACCTGTCGGAAAGATAAATTGTTGGGCAGATTGCCTTTGGCTGCTTGCTGTAACATCTTTTCGGCAAAATCGGTCGCAATCATCTCTTTGGCTTCGGATGCCACATGTTTTGCGATGAGCCCCGTTCCCGTGCATAATTCGAGCACGCGTTTTCCTTTTATGACTGCGCGTATTTTTTCGTACATCTGCGCATAAGCCTTTCGGTTTTGCCACATGAATAAATCATAAACCGGTGCATAGAAGTTCCAGACACGTTTTTCGTTGCTCATGTTTTTATTCCTTTTACTTTTTGCCATACAAAATTGCAGATCCCTTTAAACCGAGCAATTTTGCTTCTTTGGGTGACATGAATTTATCTGTTGTTTCGATGAGTTCGGCTTTTTCGTAACCCATATCAAGCAACTTTTGTATAAATTGCTTCATGTTGCCATAGCGGGATGCACTCATGATGTCGTGAATTGCAAACGTACCGCCCTTTTTGAGGACGCGCAGGGTTTCAAGGAGCCATTTTTGTTTGTCTCCCGGAATGTTGTGATACACGTAATTGGAGGTAACGCAATCGAAGGATTCGTCTTCGAACGGCAGTTGGGTGGCATCGCCGTTTTTAAATTCTGTATTTTGAGCATTTTCGGCTTTTGCATTCTCCTCGCAGAGCTGCCTGGAAAAGCTGGCGTATTCCAATCCCCATCGGTCACATCCAATCATTCTGGCATGCGGATTTCGTTTGGCTGCAGCAATTGTAAGTGCGCCGCTGCCGCAGCCGATATCCAGACCGACTCCGCCTTCCGGCAGTTTGACATATTCCGCCACACCGTCGACGATCTGTTTGGAGAGTTTGCGTTTTCCATGATACGAAAACTGATGGTATGCATAAATGCACCATGCGGACGCGCCCATGAGTCCAAGTGCACCTGCACCCAATATGCCTGCAATGATTCTGGTCGGCGTGCTTCCTCCCAAAATGCCGAGTGCAAGTGCACCAGCCGTGAGCGCCGTGGCTCCTCCAACAAATCCAATGATCATCCCTTTGGGAACCCAATTTTTATAGTTTGCGTTCATCATACACTCTCCTCAGAATGATTACTTCTTTACAGCCACCAGATGCAGCCGGAACATCTTGCGTTTTTCAATTTTGACGACTTCAAGACCGGCAGATGTGCACATGGCCTTGATTTGTGCGGGCGGATAGATGCAGACATCGCCATGACCAAACAAATTCGCCAGTTTGAGTTCAATATGATTGATCATCCACAGCATCACCGGATTCGTCGTATAATCGCGCAGAATCAGCCTGCCATTGGGTTTGAGTACGCGCTTGACGCCATCAAAGAATTTCTGCGGATGAGGATAATGATGAAAACTGTTCGCACAAATGACCGCATCAAATGATTCATCCTCAAAGGGCAGGTTTTCACTGTCACCAACGATAAACTTTGTATTCGGAAGCTTTTTGGCGTTGGCGACTTCTATCATTTTGGGCGTTAAATCCAGACCGGTATAATGCTTGTCCGGGTATTTTCTGGACAATAGCTCAATCATCGGGCCAGTGCCGCAGCCCACATCGAGCAGATCATGAAAATCACACTTTTCGAGCTCTTCCAGAATAGGTGGATAATCATCTTTGCAGAGTTCATAGATACCCGCGTGTCCGCTGTCATATATCTCCGCCGCTTTTGTAAATTCCTTAATGGAGAGTTCTTTGTATTGTTCCGGCTTCATAACTGTCCCCGCTATTTCTTTGCCAACACCGCAATCCATGGATGCTTGTCGTGATGGATCGTTTTTACATCCTTAAAACCGGCTGTTTTGAGTGCGCCTTCTATTTCGCCGGCTTTATAGACTTTCATCCCTTTGATGATTTTTTCATAGCGTTCCCCAATTCCATCCATGCCGTCGCTTTCGCATACAATCAGGAAACTGCCGCCTTCCTTTAAAATGTTGTGAACATTGGCAAAGCATTTCTCCAATCCCGGCCAGAAATAAATGGTTTCAAAAGCCGTCGCCAAATCGTATGAATTGGGGGTGAGTTTTAAATCCGAAACATCGCCGACCGAAACTGTACATTTGTTGTGAGCAATCGAAGCCGCATTGTAAACGATGGCTTTTTCGACCGAGAGTGGTGAATAATCCACACCATCGACCACAGAATGCGGGTATTTCTTTAAAAGTGCAGCAACATTGCGTCCTCCGCCGCATCCTAAGTCCACCGCTTTTTGCGGCGTAATCTGTGGCAGCTGCGACAATCCCCAATCAGCAAGTATGGCATGACCAGAGTTCATGCCGCGGAGCATAAGCGATCCAAGAATTCCTTCGGGTTTGCGGGTTTGATTGATAAAGCGTGTAAATAGGCTCATTTTCTGTCCCTCTCTGAGTCATTTGAATTTTGATTAGACACCTCTCTTTTTGTTAGAGTTGTCTAACAAATTAATCATGACACATTTTGCGAAAGTGTCAAGTGGTTTGCGTTGGAATGCACAAAAATGGGGTAATTATTCGTGTATCTGTGTTTTTGGAGAATGGAGACGAATGATACAAAAATAGCTTGCTAAAAATATAGTCTAAGATTATTTGGTGTGTCTGATTGCGTTAGATCAATCTAACGTAATTTGTTGCGTCTATCGTTCTTGATAAGGAGGTTACGATGTTTCATTTTGGAATCAAGCGCGAGTTTGGGTGTTTTGTGGGCGGCGTACTGTTTGGGACGGCGGGGCTGAAGCTTTTGGGAAGCCGCGATGCAAAACGCGGTTATGCACATGCGGCAGCAGCATTTTTGCGAGCCAAGGATGAAGTGATGAAAAACGTCACGTCAGTTCGTGAATCATGCTCTGACATCATGGCGGATGCACGGGATATCAACGAAAAGCGGGCAAAAGAAGCGGCGGTAATTATCGAGGACGAAGCGGAAAAGGCGTGAGTACAGGCTGTCTGGTGAGGCAGCCTTTTTATTGAGAGCGCAGGAGATGAAATATCTGATTGTTCATGAGAGCAGCGGTCGTATGCGCATTCGCGTCCATGCGGGGTTAACGGTTGTGCAGGCGGACATGCTGCAATACTGGCTGGAACGCAAAACCGGCATTAAGCGCGCAGTCGTGCACGAGCGCACGGGCTGTGCGATCGTGGAGTACATCAGTCCGATGACGCGAGGTGCACTGATTGATTTGCTTCGTGGATTTCACTTCAGTCAGCTGAGTTCCGGCGAAATTGCATCGATTCATTCAAGTCGCGGGATAAACCGGCATTATGAAGAAATACTGGTAATGAGAATCCTGGGCAAACTGCTGCGGAGATGGCTGCTGCCGCCTGCGCTGCGGGCGATTTGTACGATATTCAATTCAGTACCGTATATTTGGCGAGCATTAAAATGTCTGATTCATGGAAGGATGCAGGTTGAACTTCTGGATGGCATTTCAATAGGGATTTCATTGGTGCGCGGTGATTATTCTACCGCAGGATCTGTCGGTTTTTTGCTGGGATTGGGCAGTTTGCTCGAAGAGTGGACGCATAAAAAATCCGTAAGTGATCTGGCGGGCAGCATGGCGCTCAATATCGACCGGGTATGGCGAGTGAAGGACTCGGTCGAAGAGCTCGTCGCGCTTTCGGATATTTCGGCCAATGATGAAATCCTTGTGCGCGTAGGCGGCATGATTCCGACAGATGGTGAAATCGTTCGCGGTGAAGTGATGATTAACCAGGCATCGCTGACCGGAGAATCCGTTCCCGTCGCAAAGCGGCCCGGAACTATGGTTTATGCGGGAACGGTTGTCGAAGAAGGCGAATGTGTGATTCGGGTTTTGCATATCAACGGCGACAGTCGTTATGATAAAATCGTCGCGATGATTGAGTCCTCCGAGAAGCTGAAATCGGCTGCAGAGAACCGTGCGTCGAATATCGCCGATAAGCTCGTTCCGTACTCGCTGGCCGGCAGCGCGCTCGTCTATCTGCTGACTCGGAACGTGATGCAGGCGCTGTCCGTCCTGATGGTTGATTTTTCCTGTGCACTCAAACTCGCCATGCCGCTTTCGGTACTCTCTGCAATTCGTGAAATGAGCCAATATCATGTCACCGTCAAAGGCGGAAAGTATCTCGAAGCAATTGCGCAGGCGGATACCATTATATTTGATAAAACCGGAACCCTCACGCACGCCTGTCCGAAGGTGGCTGATATCGTTACTTTTGGCGGGCACGATAAAGATGAAATGCTCCGGCTCGCCGCATGCCTCGAAGAACATTTTCCGCATTCAATGGCCAATGCCGTCGTTCGCGCTGCAAACGAGAAAAATCTGCTGCACGAAGAAATGCATTCAAAAGTAGAATATCTTGTGGCGCACGGGATCAGCAGTATTGTCGATGATGAGCGCGTGATTATTGGCAGTTATCATTTTGTATTTGAAGATGAGAAGTGTACAGTCTGGCCGCAGGAAATCGAAAAATTCAATGCTATTCCTGCCCGGTACTCACATTTATATATGGCAATCGGCAGTGAACTCGCTGCTGTGATTTGCATTGAGGATCCGCTTCGCGAGGAAGCTGCGTCGGTATTGAAATCATTAAAAATGCTTGGACTGAATCATACTGTGATGCTGACCGGGGATAGTGAACAAACTGCGGCGGCAATTGCCGCTGAAGTCGGTGTCGATGAATTTCATGCCGAAGTCTTGCCCGAGGATAAGGCCAGTTTTGTAGACCAGGAACGCGCCAAAGGTCATACCGTGATTATGCTCGGCGATGGTATCAATGATGCGCCCGCGCTGTCTGCAGCGAATGTCGGCATTGCCATCAGCGATGGTGCGGCCATTGCCCGCGAAATTGCAGATATAACCATTTCGGCAGATACGCTTGAGGAGCTCGTAACGCTGCGGCGCATTTCCATGGCTCTGATGCAGCGTATTGATCACAACTACCGGTTTGTGATTGGTTTTAACGGGGCATTGATTGCACTGGGGGCATTCGGTGTTTTGCCGCCCGCGACTTCGGCTATGCTCCATAATCTCTCTACTCTGGGAGTAAGTCTGCACAGCATGACAAATGTCCTTTAATCGCAATGCTCTGAAGACCATCCGGATGACGGGAACGTTGTCATTCGTATGCTGATTATTTCGTTTGGTGCAGGCCTATCTGCGATACGGCCTGCATGAAGCCGGCTATCTGCCGCTGGCAGATACGCCGGCTTTCTTTTTTTTGGGGGAAGAACAGATACATGCCCCCTTCCGAAGAAATTGTTTTAGGCAATTAACCGACTGATGAACGGAAGGATAGTGCCTGTATTAATTTCCTTCTACAAATTTAATCTCTTTCCAGGTTGTTCCCAACCATTCATTGCCATTGGTTACTTCGCTTTCCTTGTTGACATTCAGTGTCAGTGTGACATTTGCGGGGGAGAATAACTCATCGGTTTCGGTATTGTCATTGAGCCAGAAAGCTTTTTCATTTTCGGAGTAACTTATGTACATATTTTTTACTTCTTCTTTGGATGATAATATGATTTCTGAGAGTTTGGAACAGCCGCTAAAAACTGAGAAGCCTAATCGCTGTGCTTTTGGAAGATTAGCAACCGTGAGCACCCGGTTTTTTCCGAATGCATTATGGTCGATTTCAGTGACATTTGGCAGATACACTTCTTTGAATGGCTGTATTCAAAGGCATAGCTGCCAATTTTTTCCAGTTTGGGCATGGAGATTGATGTTAAGCGAGAGGACTCAAAAGATGAGCCGCGTACTTCAAGCACTTCGGGCAATTCAAGATTTCCCAGATTTGTGTCAAGAAATGCATAACTATCTATCCATGTGACTTTTGGTAAGTTGACTTCTGACAATAATATACAGTGCTGAAAGGCATAGGGTTGTATATTTTCAACATTTGGAAAATCAATTTTATTCAATGACTGGCAATATTCAAATGCGCTTATGCCAATTGTTTTAACATTTGGAATAGAACTTGATTTGATACCGGAAGATCTGAATGCACTTTTGGGAATAGTCTCAAGAATCGGGAGACTTATTTTTTCTAATTTTGCACATGAAGCAAAAGCGCCTTCTCCAAGTTCTGTCAGTGCAGGCAGATTAATTTTCTCCAATGATGTATTAGCGAATGCATAGCTGTCAATTTTCTTTGCTTTGGGTAAGTCAATTTCTTTAACATTCAGGGAATTAAAAGCACTTTCGCCAATTTCTTCGACATTTGGGAGATTTAAAGTGACAATTCCCTGCTTATCATAAATGCTTTTTTTTCAATGGTTTTAACATTTGGGAGGTCAATGGCATCATATATATGACAGTCTTCAAATGCACTTTCGCCAATTTTAATTATATTTTTAAATTGTTTCAAATCCGCGATTGAAGAGAAATCTGTTTTGCCTTTAAAAGCATTATCGGGGATTTCTGTTACAGCATCTGCCTCTTCATAACCTATGCATTTGTCATGATTGGTATCCCAGTGTTCAAGAGCATATTCTTCAATAACATCTTCTGTAAAGATAATACATGGCTGGGAGGAAACCTGCAATTCATACCGGTGAAATCCAACTGGTAGCCATCTGCACAACTATTTATGACGCAAACACCGTGGCCAGATGTAATCCGGCATGATGTTGAGGATGCGTGTTCGATGATACATTCGCTGTCTGTTTGGCAGCCGCTGTGTGTTTGTGTGTTGTTATTGGATGGTTCATCATTTTCCAGACTGCTCTTCGGGATGCATTGTCCATTGATTTCGGTGCCATCGCACGAATTTTCCGTGTCCGAACAGCCAATTGCTGTCGATGCGCAAATTGCCAATAGTACAAAGGATAATGTCTGATTTTTCATTTTCCGGCCTTTAGATAGATAAATTGAAAATTGAATGTGCATTGTCATTGTGCACGCATGCTATAATATTGAACGTAAGACAAGATATCAATTGTGTGATGTTCATTATGAATCCATCGGCGTATTGCCGCAGGCAATAGCAGATGGCGCAGGGCGTATCGGTCCTGCTCAATAGGCATGCATTGCGGCAATTCTTTGACTATGCGCCGGATGGGATCGCAGGGCCGATAGCCAGCGTTCCAGCAGACCTATCATGCAGCGGGGCGAGTTGCTTTATTGGCGAGGTGTATGATAGAGATAAGGCGTATTGCCATGGGATGTGTGAGGGGTAGGCAGACTGTGAAATTGAGCATTTATGCCGACAGGGAGCGTTTGACACAGACCAATGGGAGCGTCACGGAAGCTGCTGCACTGTGGCAGGAAGGGGCGGCAGGGCAAGACTGGTTTTGGAATGGACCGGATTGTGCAGGATTTGAGGTTTTAAGATGGCAAAAAACAGGGATTCCGATATGTCTGGGCAGCTTTCGTTGTTCGGAAATACAGAAAAAAGAGGCACACAAAAGACGCTCTTTGATGCAATCGATACAGAACCAAAGGCGGAATCCGGGCAAACTGTGGATGTGCAGCCTGAATCGATGCATCAGGCGGATCCTGACGGCATGCTTCTGAAACGCCTCGAGAGCATGACGATCGCCGAACTTGAGGCCGAGGTTCACAGACATAACGTGCTTTATAATGAAGGCAGGCCGGAAATTGCCGATTTGACCTACGACAGGCTCGTTCAGAGACTGCGCGATATGGAGCCGCAGAGTGCTGTCGCCGATGAACTGACTTCGCCGGAAGTTTCCGGTTCATCGCGTGGCAAGGTCGTCCATCAGATTCCGATGCTTTCGATACAGAAACCGGATATCCGGCGCGTCTTTGATGAAATCGGGAACTGGCTCGATAAATTCGGCGGCGATGTCATGGTGACGCCGAAGATCGACGGGCTGGCCTGCAGCATTCAATACGATCAGAATGGCGAACTGCTGGTGGCATCGACGCGCGGCAACGGCCGCGTCGGTGAGAATATCACGGCAAATGCCCGCTATATCGAAGCCATTCCTAAAAAAATAGATGTTCCCAATCTGGAAGTCCGGGGCGAAGTCTATATGCCGCTTTCGTCGTTCAGGGCATTTGAAGGCGAAAAGATCAGCGCCAGGAATCTGGCCGTCGGCGGACTCAAGCAAAAAGATGCCGCCGAAACGGCGCGGTATCATTTGAGCTTTTTTGCTTACGAAGCATTGGGCGTCCCGTTTTTGACGGAGTCCGAAAAATTCAGTGCGCTCGAAAAGCTGGGATTCATCACGCCAGAGCATCATTTATTAAAGCGCGGAGATCACCAGCCTCTGATCGACATCATCAAACAATTCTGCGACCGGATGATCGAACAGCGCGACAGCTGGAATTTTGATGCCGATGGTCTCGTTTTTAAAGTCGATGACAATGCCGTGCAGCGCGAAATGGGCAATACTGATCATCATCCGCGCTGTGCCATTGCCTATAAATTTCCGTGTGTCGAGCAGGAATCGACGCTTCGCGAAGTGCGCTGGCAGGTCGCCAAAGGCGCGACCCTTACGCCTGTCGCTATCTTTGATACCGTAGAACTCGCCGGCGCCATGGTGCAGAAGGCGACGCTCTCGAATGCCGGGATGGTCAGGGAGTTTCCGGTCGGTGCTCCGAACGAGGATAAAACACAATCGAAAGACCATTTAAAAATCGGATCCCGGGTTCTCGTTTCGCGCCGCGGAGATGTCATTCCCCATATCGAGTACGTCGTATCGGTTCCCGAAGATGCGCGCGATGTCGAGCTGCCGAAGGTCTGTCCATCGTGCGGATCGCCTGTAATCGAGGACGGATTGTTTTTGAGATGTTCGGATCCGGATAATTGTCCGGCGACCGGTCAGGCTCTGATCGAGAACTACACCAAAGTTGTGGGATGCATGGGGTTCGGAGGAAAAATTATTGAATATTTGTATGATGAATCCCTGATTGAGACGCCGGCAGATCTCTATCGTCTGAGTGTCGGCAACATTGCACAGGCGATTGCTTCGGGAGATGACGGGAGTATCGATCCGGATGCGCTGCTGCCGAAAAAACTCTTCGATTCTATTCAAAATTCCAGAAAAATGCCGCTCGCCCGATTTCTGGAATCCCTTTCGATTCCGGCTCTTGGCAGGGTAAACAGTCAGAAACTTGCCAAATATTTTAAATCTATTCATGTTTTATTGGATGCAGAATTAAAAGATATATTGCTGGCTCTTTCGGAACTGAAGGAACAATTGAAAAATACAAGTCAGTCCGTTTATGATAAAATACAAACATCAAAGAACGATGATATTGGCTTGTTCAGTCAATGGGTAAAGAATTCGCTGGTTCCTAAAAATATGAAAAAGTATGCAGACTGTCTTATAAGCGCTTTTCATGATTTTGAAAGTCTGAAAAAAGCAGATTGTGAAGCTATTTATCAATGTTTGTCTGACAATAGTATGGATGAAATGCTGGATAAAAAATTGAGTGATGACAAGAGTGCCAAAAATGCCCGAACGGTTTTTGCTGCTCTGAAAAAAAGACGTTCGCTGATCGATGATTTGCTGCAATTTGTTGAAATTGAGCAGGAAAATGATTCTATAGCTTCGGGAAAACAGAATATATTTACGGGTAAAACGATATTGTTTACGGGAACATTGGTGAGCATGAAGCGCGAGGAAGCCCAGGCGCGAGCTGAAGCACTGGGAGCCAAGGCGGTTTCGGGGATTTCGAAAAATCTGTCGATTTTGGTGGCGACTTCCAGCACGAGTTCCAAATGGACAAAAGCCCAGGAATTCAATGCCAAAGGTGCGAATATTTTAATTTGGACGGAAGAAGAATTTCTCGAAGCCCTTGAAAAGGCATCAGAATCATTGTTAAATTGAGGCTGGTTTGGTTTGAAACATGTTTTCCTATTGAGAGGTTGGACTATGAAAAAGTCACTGATTTTAATGTTTGCGTTCGCTTTATTGACTTTTCAGGCATGCGGAGATGATGGATCCTCAATGACTGTCAATTCGGGTTCGTCTACGTGCAATGAATCTGAAAAAACGGATGCTTCATGCACCTGCAACGAAGACACGGGTGAATGGGAAGATTGCGAAAGCAAAACCGTAAAATGCAATAAATCTGAAAAGCCGGAGGCTTCATGCACCTGCAACGAAAAAACCGGAAAATGGGAAAACTGCGGCAGCAAAAGCAAAAAGTGCGATGAATCCGCTAAAACAGATGAATCCTGCACCTGCAATAAAGACACCGGTGAATGGGAGAATTGCGGAGGCGAAAACGCAAAGTGCAATGAATCCGAAAAAACAGATGAATCGTGCACTTGCAATGAAGACACGGGTGAGTGGGACTGTGGTTCGGAACAGCCCAAAACGTGTAATGAATCTGAAAAAACAGATGAATCGTGTACTTGCGACGAGGAAACTGGTTCATGGAACTGTGATTCTGATCAGCCCAAAACGTGTGATGAATCCGAAAAAACAGATGAATCGTGCACCTGCAACGAAGACACGGGAGAGTGGAACTGTGATTCTGATCAGCCCAAAACGTGTGATGAATCTAAAAAAACAGATGAATCGTGCACCTGCAACGAAGACACGGGAGAATGGGAGAACTGTGGTTCGGAGCCGCCCGTCGTTTTAGAGGGATGTGCTGATCCGGCCAACGAGGGTAAAAGCTGCAATAACGGCGAATCGCATTCATGTGCGACAGCGGTATGCCAGGGTGGAAACTGTGTTTCGGTGGCTGTGAAGGATGGCCGCGTATGCCGAAAATCCGCTGGTGCATGTGATGTCGAAGAAAAATGTGACGGCTCGTCGCTGGATTGTCCGGCGGATAAAAAGCAGGCCAAGGGATTTGTTTGCCGGGCTTCGTCCGGTGGCTGTGATGCCGAAGAAAAATGCGATGGTTCCAGCGATAAATGTCCTTCGGATGAGTTTGATTCGAGCTGTAAGTGTCCTACCGGAAGCGGCGCCAAATCAGGTGTTGTCACCAAGATTTCGAAGAATTCGTTTGTTTTGAAGGATTCGAATACCTGGGAGAAGTATCAGAAAGCCATCGATGCACTTGGCTTGAAGAAATATGCAGTGTCTGAGCTTGATTTTAATCGTTCAATGGATTCGATGGGCTCGAAGGGCTGGGTCGGATTCAAGAAGGGGTGGTTCTGGAACAAGGGCGACCGGGAGGTCAGCTACTGGGTGCCTCAGGGATTGGCGGGCTGCAAGCATAACGATGTCGTGATCCGAATGGTGGGCTGGCATTACACGGACGACAAAAAAGTTCGGATTTCTGTGGTCAATACGACAGATACATCCAAGACTCTGAAATACCGTCATGCGCTGCTGGTGGAACCGGATGATGAAAAAGGATTCAAGCATATTCAGAATCATGCCGGCGGACTGGCCATAGATTGGCCCTATCTCTATGAAGCACATACCAGCAAGGGCGTTCGCGTATTTGATTTGAGAATGTTCCTCAAAGTCGATACGAGTTCTGATTGCGATAAACGTCTGGGAAAATATGGCAGCAAATATTGCGGCGAGGGCTATGCATACGTTTTGCCGCAAGTTGGCGGATATTATTTCCCGAGTGGGCTGCATAGTTCATGCAGGCCAAAATTCTCGTTCATCGGTCTGGAGAATGTGAATGGCAAAAAATCCATTCTTTCGGGAGAATATGTAAAATACACGAGTTCCAATTCTGCAATTGATGGACGATTGGTACGCTGGCCGCTTGGCGATGACGGCAAGATGGCTACGGATGCAAATCGCATCGTCAAATCGAGTGCTGCGTGGTATGCGGGGAGCCCCAACCTTCAGGGCGGTGTGACCTATACCAAAGGCAGCAAGACATACTTTTTGCTCAATTCGACGCGCAATTCCGGGACGCTTTATGTCGGCGCAGAGGGTTCCAAAACCAAAGCATATACGAACTGGGGTATCATGCCCGAGGGCATTTATCTGACGGCATCGGATAATGTCTGGGTTTCGACGGAAGGCAATGGTTCGCTGGCTCGTTCCATATATTATGCCGGGATCAGCAGTTTTATTAAGTAGAGTTTTGAGCTTTTAACAGTTGGGAGTTGGGAGTTGGGAGTTGGAAGTTGGTAACCTATTTACTCAATACTTTAGCAAGACCCTCTTTGATTGCATAACTCATAACTCATAACTCAAAACTCCCGACTCATAACTCCCGACTAAAAAATGAGGGCGTATTGGCCGCAGGCCAATAGCCCGAAACCGAGCCGTATGCGCCGTCAGGCGCAAAGGCGAGGAACACAAAAGAG
>JAFRYG010000001.1 GCA_017441205.1 Pseudomonadota bacterium | reverse complement strand
GCCTCCCGCGCCTGTCGACGCTCCGGTTCGTGACTGGCCGTTGCTCACTGGGCTCTGCGATTCGCACCGTTCACCGGACGGTGCTCATCTCGGCCCCTCCCACGCCTATTGGCGTTCCGGCTCGTGTCTGGCCGTTGCTCACTGGGCTCTGCGATTGGCACCGTTCACAGGACGGTGCCAATCTCGGCCCCCCAGGCTGTGCTCTTTTCGCCCTTACAGGGCTCGTTTTGGCAATTCCCGAGTTTTTTGAATTGGCCCCAAGGACGGTCATTTTTAAAATGCAACGTCCATGAGCGATAATCTGTCCCGCTAAATACCATGTTAGATTTCAGAAAAACAAAATTCGCAACGAGTGCTGCCGCCTATAAGCAGTATCCCACCACAAGGTTTCCCGAAGTAGCCATCGTCGGTCGTTCAAACGTCGGTAAATCCTCTCTTTTGAACATGCTCTGCGAACAGAAAAACCTGGCCAGAGTCAGCAAGACGCCGGGCCGGACGCAGCTCATCAACTTCTTTACCATCGACGAAAGGGCCTATCTCGTCGATCTTCCGGGCTACGGCTATGCGGATGTTCCCGAATCCATCCAGAGTCAGTGGGACACGATGATGCACGACTATCTGGCGAAACGCGAACAGCTCCTGGGGCTTTTGCTGCTCCTCGATATCCGCAGAACCCCATCGGAACACGACATGATGATGTTCGACTGGTGCATGGAACGCGAACTGCCCGTACTCATCATCCTGACAAAGTCCGACAAAGTCGGCCGCAACGAAGCTTTCAACCAGCTTCACAAACTCGCCAAAATCTTCAACACCAGTCCCAAACAGTTCATCCAGACATCGGTGATCAAAAAAACGGGTGTCACTGAGCTTCGCGAATCCCTGAATGATTTGTTCGACGATTTCTTTGCCATTCAGAACGAAATCGATATCGCCACCCAAAATTGACACGCCCCGTTGGGGCGTCACATTTAAAGCGCCCCAACGGGGTGCAATATGAGATTATGAGACCATTATCCTCCTCGCCATTCATGGAGAGGGGGTGCCCGCAAAGCGGGCGGGGGTGAGGTCAAAAAATAGTCTCATCATATATATTAATGAGTAAATTATATTAATTATATATTTACATTATTCCATCTCATCCACATCAATTACTACATTATTGGTGGTTATTGATCCCTCAAACAATTTGTGACCAAGTGTACATCTTTCGCCATTCACTTCGTAACGGATGGTTTTTTGCTCATCATCGCTCGATTTGAGCGTAGCTTTTTTAAACTGAAACGGACTGCCGAGCAACTTGGGATCGCATTCACTCGGAAACTCCGGCGCATTTATTTCGGCCAGATTAATATCACTATGGAAGATGACAACAATATTGGGGAGGAACTGTAGGAAAAAATTAACGGACTCTCTGCTTTTTAAATTCTGTGCATGATAGACGTGGTAATTCAGATCATCATCAAGCAACGATTCCCAGCACTTGGTAGCACTTTCTGTCTGTGCATTTGGATTATACGGGCATGCATCTTTTTCGTCGATAACGCCATCCCCATCAGAATCGATGCTGCAGACTTTCTTTGACTTGTTGCATCCAACGGGGCAGCTCACAACTTCGCTGACTTTTCTCGATTCTTCATCACATTTGACGAGGTTATCCCCCACGCACCGCGTCGTCTTACAGGCGTCCCCCGGACGGTCTCCTACACATTGGCCGTCGATACAACCATCCGTACAGATTCGATCAATTGCAGTCCCTGAACATGTTCCGTGGCTTGTATGCTCATCTTCACTGCAGGTGTCAAACACACACTCCGGCGTCTCACTGCACTTATCCTCGTCACAGCATGCGCCGTCCTTGCAGCCAAGTTCACAAAAAACTTCTTTGCTGATTGTGCCGCCATCACATACCCACAGATTCATGATGTCTTTGCAAATACTCTCTGTGCAGGAATCACTGCATGCGCCATCCCTGCAGGCATAGGGACAAACAACTTCCTTGGTGGAACCATCATCTTCACATTCGATCAGTATTTTACCTTTCTCGTCGCAGGTATTCCGGCAAGCGGCACATTCGCCGTCCTGGCAGCCATAGGGACACTCTTCTTCAAGAATCGTACGCTTACCATTCTTGTCCATCTGGCATTTCAGTAAAACCTTCTCGTCTTTGCAGGAATCCTTTTCGGGGCATACTTCTTTCTTGCATGCGCCATCGGCACAGCCATGTTCGCATGTAACGTTCTTTTGCGATCCATCCGCCTGGCACTGACGCAGCGTTTTGCTGTCCTTGCATGTATCTGCGCAGCTTTTTTCATCGATACACTTGCCATCCACGCATTTTTGATCTTTCGCACATTGGTTGCCGCACGCCCCACAATTGTCAGGATCCTTCCTCACATCCATGCATTCGCCGCACTTGAGCTGCCAAACGCCGCTGCACTCGCTGCAGGCATAGATGTTATCCTTGCCCTGAACGGGAAAACACGTCAAGCCGCTGGGACAATATCCATCACGATAGCGATCAGCATCCGATTCCGGCGGCGTGTAATCGAATATGGTCGTCGTAAAGTTTCCCGCCAGACTCGCATCACCTTCCATCTTGCATTTATGAAAGCTATCGTCGAATTCGCTCAGACCGCACCCCATCAGGCCCATCAAAGCCGGCATTACCCAAAACGCGGAACGCAATTTCATCCTCTTTTCCTCTCTCATCAACGCAAAACATAGCCTGATATCAACACCAAGGCCAGTTGCTTATATATCGAATTGAAAACTCCAAAACAAGCCACCCAGACCAAGGAACCTCTGAATTTTTTTGTGAGGGGGCATCGCCCCCCATTCAAATCCTATTGTACTGGCCATAGATAATGACAACAATATACGATTTTCCTTTTCCTGGGGCATCCCCTACGGGGATTGATTTTGGTGCATTTCATTTGTCCCCCGGTAGCCGCTACGCGCCAACCGGGGGCTACTAAACATGAAGTC